>JACIXO010000451.1 GCA_014360385.1 Actinomycetota bacterium
CCCCTACTTATTACTATTTTTTGGTAGTATATTGAAGTTATTCTATTGTTGTGGTATTATATAGGTAGAAAATAACCCTGCCATGTGCGAGTTGCGCAAGACGTGTTCCGAGCCAACACTCACACGTGATGTGCCTAACTCCGGGGGTGGATTAGAGGCTTCGAAAGAAGCTTCATGAAGCCTTCGGGAGGGCACAAAAGTTGTTTCCGGGGTTCGGGAACAAAGCGCATACGGCATGGCGGGGTTTTTAAGGAGAAATTTTTATGGGTCTATTTTCTAGACTTTTTCAGAGAAAGCCTCAGGAAAGTAGAGATTTTTATTACACTGTAAAGTGTAAAAGGTGTGGAGAAGAAATAAGAGTGAGATTAGACAAATTAAGCGAACCTTCCCCTGAGTATGATGAAAAGGGAAGGGTAAGTCATTATATCTATAGGAAGGATGTCTTGGGTCAGAAGTGTTTTAACCTGATCCATGTGGAGTTTGTATTAAATCCAAATTTTGAGATAATTTCTTCTGAAGTCACAGGAGGAACTTTAATAGAGCCAGATGTTAAGTGAACCAGAAACGAATGGAAGAGTAGTAAAGATTGATGGGAAATTTGTAGAGGTTGCTATCCCTAGGAGTGAAAGATGTAAATCCTGTGGGATTTGTCCTTTTGGTAAGGATGATACTGTTTTATTAAGAATCGAGATGAATACTCCAGTGAAAATTGGGGATGAGGTGAAGGTAAAGACAGAGGATAAATATGTTATTCTTTCTGCCTTTATCTTATACATAGTGCCTGTTATTGCTCTCTTGGGAGGATACCTTTTAGGAGGATTATTCTTCTCCTCTGAAGTTTTTAAGATTATTTTTGGTTTTTCATTTATGGGTATCTCTTTTTTGATAAATAGAATTATTGACAAAAAGGTTAAATTCCCCCAGGTAATAGAGCCGATAGAGTAGGGAGGAATAATTGCCAGTACTAGTATGGTTAATATTTATAATTATTATCCTTGCCTTCTGGCTGATAGGAAGAAGTAGGCAGAAGAGTCAGAAGAAGTGTCCATTTTGTGGTAGGATGATTCCAAAGGATGCAG
>JACIXO010000452.1 GCA_014360385.1 Actinomycetota bacterium
AACGGACACACAGGCCGCACCTACTGCAATAGGCATTTTCTTTCCTATACCTAGTGCCTTTAAGACCATATCTTTCTGCAAGCTTCTTTATTTCAGGAGCAAAAGGAAATATTGCAAGATACAGTTCTACCAAGTTTTTCCTTATCCGTTCTACTTCTGGACTTTCTGTATAAACAAAGAGGTCCTCTCTGACAGTGTATGCACAAGAAGCAACTATTCTCTTCTTACCATTAAATTCAACTTCAACTAGACATAATCTGCAGGCACCATAGGGTTTCAATTTTTCGTGGTAGCATAAATTAGGAATGTAGATTCCTTCTTTAGCTGCAACCTGAAGAATAGTGTCCCCTGAAAAAGCTTCTACTTTTTTTCCATTAATCACTAATTTAACCTTGTTTTCCTGCATTATTTTATTCATATTGCTCTCCTCACTAATAAGATAATTTGTTTCTGTTTATCCTTTAATACTTTAAAATCTATTCATAATTACTGAATGAGCTTTAGGCAGAAAGACAAATTTTCCTTCATATCTTTTCTTGTATTTATACTTGTATTTATTTATATTACTTTCCAATGTCTTTCCTTTTTATATTTTTTAAAAAAATATAGTAAGTATTTTTTATATCATACTTATATCTTTAGTAATTTTTTGTTTTTCTTTGATTCCGCTTCTCTTCTCAATAGCCATATATTTATCAGGACAGACTTCAACACAAGTTCCACATTTTATGCAAATCTCCTGATTTATATAGTGTGGCTTTTTGGGTTCCCCAACTATCGCATTTACAGGACATGCTTTTACACATCTTCCACAGCCTGAGCATTTTTCCAAATCTATAACATAGGTTATAAGTGGCTTGCAAACCATAGCAGGACACATACCATAATAAATGTGTGCTTCATATTCCTCCCTGAAATGCTCAAGGGTAGTAAGAACAATATTTGGAGCAGTAGTTCCAAGAGCACAAAGTGAAGCCTCCTTCATCACCAGTGAAAGATCTTTAAGTAACTGTATGTCTTCCTCTCTGCCATTTCCATTAATTATTCTTTCATAAATGTAAAGCATCTGTCTTA
>JACIXO010000453.1 GCA_014360385.1 Actinomycetota bacterium
TTCAAACTCATCAAGTATTTTTCTTGACCACTTTTTCTCCCTTATATCAAAGAATAGCGTGGTTGAACAAAGTGGATAACTTAGTCGGGTGTCCTTGATTCCCAGTTTATGCTGAAAGAGGTCTTCAGTAAAAAGAAACTTCCTGGTTCTTAAATATATTTCCGGCATATTGTTCCTAACCCAGATAATCTTATTAAGTGCTGTCACAAACTGGGGAGGAAGTCCAGTAATGTAATACAAATCCCAGGGAGAAATTTTGGTAAAAACATATTCCAGCTCTTTTGTGCTTCTTGAATCTGTCGAATAAATCGTGTTATAGAGAATATTACCCTTTTCATCCACAGGCGTAAAACTTTCGCCAACTGTAGAAACCGCTACAGCTGTCACAGGATCGCTTCGTACTTGAGGGTTTGAATTCACTTCCCTAATCACATTGAAAATCTTCTCCCACATGTCATTTACATCAAATTCAACCCAACCAGGATTCGGGAAAACCAAATTATATTCTGCGTAAGATGTTGCAAGAGGTTTACCATCTTCATTAAATGCAATAGCCTTGGTACCAGTACTCCCAATGTCTACTCCCATAAGGCTCATGCCTGGCTCACCAACCTTTCTATTGCTATATAAACTCCGCGATCATCGCAAGTGTAGATGCAATTTTTACCCTGGAAAGTATTCTGATACCATCCTGATACTTATGGTGTTTGGTACAGAGAACTTTCAAAACTTTTCTAACCTTCTTAATCTTCTAACTCTTCCTCAACTTCTTTCCTACCCTCTTCCAGTTCTTTAACCTGTTCCTCATCTAACCTTAAGAGGAGAGTTTGGAACTCACCGACATGCGTTTTCTCTTCTCTGGCAATATCCAGTAAAATCTTCTTAATATCTTTGTTATCTGTCAACTCAGCCATTTGTTCATACAGGTTTATAGCATCAAGCTCGGCTATAATTCCCAGCCTCAATATCTCTCTGTCTATGCTCTCTTTTTTAACCTTGCTTAAATCAATTGGTATCTGTGATAACATACTTTCTCCTTTCTTTTTTTTGCTTCTTTTTAAGTTTCGTTATA
>JACIXO010000454.1 GCA_014360385.1 Actinomycetota bacterium
CTAAGATCTGTTTTTATACTGGTCTTGGCAGAAAGCTTGTTAGCGAGTATATTAATTTTATAAAAGAGCACAACATCTCTTATCAAGGAATTGAGATGCTTAATATTAAATTTTCTAAACCCTAACTATAATAACTAGAGTAGGGGTAAATATACCTAATAGGTATAATATTTCTTTATATTTTAACTTTAACTATAACAAATATTCAAGAGTCGTAGTTTTTATTATAGAAATCTCTTTATTGTTATCTCCAGCACATCCTTTAAAATACTAATTGCCCTATCAATTGAGTCCTTAGTTATAGTTAAAGCAGGTATAAATAATAGTCTATTATATAAATACCCCCCTGTTTGAAATAGAAGTCCTTCATCGTAACATTTCTCCCTTATAAATTCAGTTTCACTAATTGCCGGTTCTTTTGTTTTTCGGTCTTTTACAAGTTCAACAGCTAAGAAAAGCCCCTTACCACCAGTAACATCTCCTATAATAGAATAGTCTTCTTTTAGTTCTAGTAACTTATTATAAAAATAAGTACCTATTTTATTAGATCTTTCAATTAATTTTTCTTTCTCAATTATTTCTAATACTTTTAACGCATTAGCACTACCTAGTGCATATCCTGCAAAAGTAGATACATGAGCACAAGGTGCCCAATTGCTTAAAATTTCTTTTCTTGCTACAATAGCACCAAAAGGCAAACCTCCGCTTATTCCTTTTCCTATAACTAGAATATCGGGTTCAACCCCAGAATGTTCAACTCCCCATAATTTGCCAGTGCGTCCAAGTCCAGCTTGTATTTCATCAACTATAAGAAGAAAGTTATACTTATCAGATAGCTTTTTCAATCCTTGTAAGAATTCATCAGGTGGAATAATATATCCACCAGAACACTGCATCGGTTCTATAATTAACGCTGCTACATTTGATATTTTAGATTTTTGATCTCCTAAGGGTGTTTCCTTTCCAGAAAGTATATTTTTTTCAATAAAATCTACACAAAAAATATCACATGATGGGTATTCTCTTCCATGGGGGCAACGATAACAATATGCATATGGAAAAAATACT
>JACIXO010000455.1 GCA_014360385.1 Actinomycetota bacterium
AGATAATTTTCCTAAAACTCTTACTTTCACTCTTGGTTTCATTCTTAGTTTTAGCTCGAGCTTGATTTTCACCCACAATATTTACATCTTCTTTATATGTCACCTCCGTATGAGTATTACTGTTAAAATAACCAGAACCGTTAAAGCCATTGCCATATTTACCACCAGCTCTGCTCAATTCCTCAATCTCACTTGCAATTATTTTTATCTGGTCTTCCTTTTTATCAAGCTTACCCTTTACTTTTACTATCTTATTCTCAATCAAAAACTCTTTATACTTCTCCAGAACTGTAGGGAAAACAATAACTTCCACACTATCAGTTACATCTTCCAGATTTACAAAATACATAAGTTTTCCATCCTTTGTGAATATGGACTTTATCCTGGTAATAACTCCTCCGACAATCTGCGTGGAGCGATCCTCCCTCTCGTACAAATTCTCAATCATGCAAAGCTCTGAAAGAACTTCTTTATACTCCAGCAAAGGATGGCCCGAGACATAAAGGCCCAACATTTCTTTTTCAAAGTTTAATAACTTTCTCTGTGGATACTCTTCACTATCATCTTTAAACATGGCTAAGCCATTTCCTACCTGACCCGCTCTGCCCTGGTTCGTTTTATCTTTTTTAGTTTTGTCTCTAATCTCTTCGATAGAATCTTTTTTAATTCCCCCGGTCTCTAAGATAGCTCCCATATCGAAAAGAGAAAATTGGCCCCTCTCCCTATCCATCTTTAATTTTTGTGCAGCCTCTACTATTTTTTCGAAATTTTCCATAAGGTACTTTCGGCTCTGCCCCAGGGAGTCAAAAGTTCCACTTTTTATCAAACTTTCAATTGTTTTTTTGTTAAGTACATTATTGTCAATTCTTTCACAAAAATTCGAAAAACTTTTAAATTTCCCGCCTTTCTTTCGTTCCTTCTCAATTTCTTCTATAACATTTACCCCAACATTTTTTATAGCAGAAAGCCCGAACCTTATAGAATTACCTACAACTGTAAAGTCACTATAGCTTTCATTTATATCTGGTGGCAGTACCTCTATTCCCATTCTTCTTGCTTCATTT
>JACIXO010000456.1 GCA_014360385.1 Actinomycetota bacterium
GTTTAAGTAATGTAAGTAACTTAAGCAACGTCGATGAAGGTGAAGCTTGAATTAAGATAATTTGAATCTGTTGGTTATCGGGTATCTTCTGTCCCTACCGAAAGCTCGTGGCGTTATTTTTACGCCTGGGGAACCCTGCCTTCTTTTGTATTCGCTTGAGTCTACCATATTGATTACCTTTCTTATGGTTTCCGGGGCAAATCCCATACTTGCTATAGAATGGGGATCTTTTTCCTCTTCTATGTAGGCTTTCAGTATTGAGTCAAGCACATCATAGGGCGGGAGTTTATCCTGGTCCTTTTGGTTAGGCTTTAGTTCTGCTGAAGGGGCTTTGGTGAGCACTCTTTGAGGAATAAGGCCAGGGTATTTTTGATTTATAAATTTACAGAGGCTGTAAACAATTGTCTTATACACGTCCTTGATTGGGGAGAATCCACCTGCCATGTCTCCATAAAGGGTGCAGTATCCTACGCTTATTTCACTTTTATTGCCAGTTGATAGCACAAGCCAGTTATTTTCGTTGGAAAGAGCCATTAGAATGTTTCCTCTTATCCTTGCCTGGAGATTTTCCTTAGTTATATTTATTTCGTTAGTTCGAAAGACGGATTTTAGGTTTTCAAGATAGCTATTATAGATCTCGGTTATGGGAATGACAATTACATTTATACCCAGGTTAGATGCAAGCTCTCTAGCATCTATTTCACTTTCTTTTGACGAGTACATTGATGGCATTATTACTCCTGTGACATTTTCCTTCCCTATGGCCATGGTGGCAATTACTGCAGTTAGGGAAGAATCAATTCCCCCACTCAGTCCAACCACTGCCTTTTTGAACCCGTTTTTCAGAATATAGTCTCTGGTTCCCAGGACTAGAGCATTTAATATCTCTTCCTCCTGGCAGGAAATGAGCTCATAATATGTGGTGGGATAGTTGATATTGGTTTTTTTGATATCACTGGCACTATCAATATTATGAACATTATCAATAGTAATAATAGGTAGTGGACTATAAAGCTCGCGCATTTTAATTCTCTGATTTTTAAATCTCGCGTCTTGAAGCCTT
>JACIXO010000457.1 GCA_014360385.1 Actinomycetota bacterium
ATTAATATTAGCCCTTTTGGGGTATCTATAACTATTGAGTTATCATCGTAAATCTCATCATGAACAAATTCGCTATTTATTTTTTTTAAAAAATCTTTTTCTACCTTCTCAAAAGAAGTAACTCTGGGAATCTGCCCAGTTAAATAAATATGATGGTTTAATCTAATAGGCTCTTTGTTTAGTATAAATTTTGCACCATTTTCCTCAAAAATAGACTTCTGCTTAGGAATTCCAATATATCTTTTTTTTAAATTATTATTTTCACTTATATATTTTTCCTCAAATATGTCAGGATGAGCATAAACATTTATACTTTTATTTATTGCCTTTAATATATCCAAAAGCCCACCTGTATGATCATAGTGTCCATGGCTTAATATAATCTTATCTATGCTATCTAAATTTATATTAAGGGCTTTGGCATTTTCAATTACTTGGCTGGTTTGCCCACAATCAAAAAGTATTCTCTCCCTTCCTTCTTCAATCAGTATCGACCAGCCGTGCTCAGCCTTTAGGCCAGAGCCTAAAACATAATTATCAATAATTACAGTTAATTTTACATAACCATCTAAGTTTTGGAACATAGTTTCCTTTTTATTTTCCTATTAAATTTATTCCTTTTAATCTTAGTTTTACCTTATACATCCACCTTCGCTACTACAGGGCGGACTAGTGCATCTTTCGTCCCTACCACAACAGGTTTTACCGTTATTAATATTGTTTTCACTTTTTATAAGTGAAGGTCCTGAAAATAATCTTTTAACATCTCTGGACCCACACCTGGCACAAGATATACTTTTATTTTCTTCCTTAATCACTTCAAAAACGGCTCCACAACTTTCACACCTATATTCATACCACGGCATTTACTACACCTCCTAAAACTAAATTAGTCTATAAGTTAAAAACCCCTAATAAATTTGTTAGCTAAAAATAAATAAGAAATTGGGTAACTAACGAACATATATCGATAATATAAATAAATTCTAATACTATCAAAAAATATTAATATAAATCATTCCATTTTTGGCTTCTTTTTTAATACAGATCATCTCTTCTTCGT
>JACIXO010000458.1 GCA_014360385.1 Actinomycetota bacterium
AAAAACAAGAAAAACCAATTCGAAACATTATGCAAAGCACAAGAAAAAAATCATTGAGGTAGCACGAAAACTATTTTCAGGTAAATAACTATAGTGACAAATATCACTGGGTTCTAATAAATTTTGCCATTTTTTGCTCTTCATGGAGGTGAGTGAGTCTATGGGTAAAATCTTGATTTCTGTCGTTATTCCAGCATATAACGAGGAAAAACTCATAGGCACCTGTTTATCAAGTTTGAAAAACCAGGATTTCAGCAAGGAAAATTACGAGGTAATAGTCGTAGATAATGGATCTACTGACAATACAGTAAAGATAGTCAAACATTTTGGAAACCATTCTGGTAATATTAGATTAGTTTCTCAACCTAGAAAAGGGCTCTCCCGTGCAATAAACAGGGGATTCAATGAATCAAAAGGAAAGATAGTTGCAGTAACAAATGCTGACACGGTAGTTCTTCCCTCATGGGTTTCAAATATTTATAAAGCCTTTACCAAAAACCATGACGTCGTAGCAGTTAGTGGAAGAGTTGTAATGTTTCCCAGAAATTTGATACCCGGTCTTGCTGAAGTCTTTATGAATTATATAGGGGGTATCATTTTAAAGGACATAATGGGACCCAACTTTGCAATAAGAAAAGATATTTATTATAAGATTGGAGGACTGAATGAGAATATAGATTTTAACTGTGAAACTGAGTTATTCCTGAGACTGAAAAGAGAAGGAAGAATCCTATTTTTGTGGGATAATCCGGTCATTACATCAAGCAGGCACTTTGCAGGAATCGAAGGGACCAAATATTGTGTAAGAGGTGCAATTAGTTCCATGAGTTTGCTGTTCTTTAAGAAACCGGTGTTTGTAAACATGGTAGATGTAAGATGACAAGACCAACCAAAGCTAAGTTTAGATATTCTTTAAACCCAAAGCTTTGAGTAAATAGAAAATAAAAGGATTTGACCAAACTACTAAAAGTTGGGTGGGATGGACACCATCACCTGCGGGGCCACCTTCGCCTGGGCCATGGACTGCTACGAGAACGGCATCCTCAAGCCGGAGGATTACG
>JACIXO010000459.1 GCA_014360385.1 Actinomycetota bacterium
TAAAAGATATAGGACCACTTGAAATTCCTTTTGTGGAAAGAACTACATCATTTTTTGGCCTCACATTCGAAAACGAATAGCCAACACCCCCGCCAGATTTCTGTATAAGTGCAGTTTCTTTCAAAGCTTCAAAAATACTCTCCATTGAATCACCAACTGGAAGAACAAAGCAAGCTGCAAGTTGCTGGAGCTCTCTGCCTGCATTCATGAGCGTGGGAGAATTTGGCAGGAAGTCAAGGTCAGTCATAATGTCAAAAAACTGTCTTTCAATCTCCCTGATTTCTTCCTCGCTTTTTCCATAATTTCTTTCCGCAGTAGCGATATTTCTGGCAACCCTTACAAACATATCTACTGGCCTTTCAAGAAGAACTCCTTCTTCATCTCTCTTTAAATACCTTTTTTCTAAAACCCGTATTGCATTGGGGGTAAGATTTAACTTTTTAGTATAAAAATAAGTGTCGTTATCGATTCTATCGTTACTAGTTGCAGTGTTCCTATTGCTCAAACCATTGTTTACATTATCTCCCATTTTTTTCACCTCATCATTTAAAACATTTTTATAATCCTTCCTCTTGTCTTCCTCCATCATGGTCCCCTCTTTTATTGATAATATTGATAAGAATCTCAATCATCTTTGTTAAAATAAAACCTTTCCATAGAAATAAATTTCCATAAAAACTACCTAAATTTAGTTTAGCTTACTAAATTTATTCCTTAAAGCTTTCAATATATACTCAAACCCGTTTCAATACATACTTAAATCTGCAATTTAATAACCATCTTTATACTTAAATGAAGTTATTTAATATTTTTAGGTATATATTAATATTTTTAGCTATATAAATGTTAATTTTGATAAGATTTCCTGGTGCAGAATTTTCTTATTACTTTAGCAAACCATATTTAATCTAACCAAATTTTAAATCTTATATCTTAAAACTTAAAAACTCTAGGAAATCCATTATATTGTGCTTGAGTTAATTATATTATACTATATATTGTGTTGTCAACCAAAATTTTCAAAAAAAGAAAAATAATTAACCAAAACCGCGTCA
>JACIXO010000046.1 GCA_014360385.1 Actinomycetota bacterium
ATCTAAAAATGTGGCAGGAGTAGTGACATTTGAAGTTAAAATAAAGCCAGAAAATATTGAAAACTCTAAACTAATGTACGGCCTATCAACAAATCTCACTATAGTTACCCAAGAAACTAAAAATGTCCTCCGTATTCCACTAGAAGCAATTTATGAAGAAAATGGCGCCCAATATGTGGAGGTTTTAAAAGACGACAAAAGTATTCAAAAAGTGGAAGTAAAAACCGGAGCATCTGATTATGATTTCGTCGAAATAAAATCGGGCCTTAAAGAAGGCGACATAGTAGTAATCCCAAAGGAGTAGGACTCCAAAGCATTGCTCAAACAAGAAATAACAGTTTTCAAATAGCCTTTATAGGTCTAGGTCAATGGATATGAATAAAAAAGAAGAATATAACAGCGCAATCATAAATACCATAGAGATTACTAAGACATATAGACTTGGAGAAAGAGAAGAAGTAAGAGCTCTTAAAGGAGTTAGCTTAAAAATACAAAGAGGGGAATTTGTAGCTATAATGGGGCCCTCAGGTTCAGGAAAATCTACACTTATGAATATTCTTGGGTGTCTTGATACACCCACCTCTGGGAAATACTTTTTAGAAAATATTGATGTAAGTAAACTTAATGATAATCAGCTTGCGGAAATACGAAACAAAAAAGTTGGATTCGTATTTCAAACATTCAATCTACTTCCCAGGCTTGATGCTTTTCATAATGTAGGACTTCCTCTAATATACTCCAGAGAGGGGAGTAAAAATGACAAAAAAGAAAGAATATTAAGTTCACTGGAAGCGGTTGGGCTTAAAGGCCTGGAAAAACATAGACCAAATGAACTCTCTGGTGGGGAAAGACAAAGGGTAGCTATAGCAAGAGCTCTTGTTAATGATCCAAGCATAATTTTAGCCGACGAACCCACCGGAAACCTGGATTCAAGGTCAGGTGAAGAAATAATGGCAATTTTTCAGAAGTTAAATCGCCAGGGAAGAACTATTCTACTGGTAACTCATGAACTGGAGATAGCCAAACACACTCAAAAGATTATATATCTTAGAGATGGCATCATACATAATTTTGAGAAAATAAAAAATCCAATAGATGCTGAACAGAAATTAAAAGAGATGCCAAGACTTGAAAACAAGATGATTGAAAATAAGATTAAGCAGGCTAAATCCGTATAAAAGAAAGAGAATATAAAACATGCTGCAATGAAAAGACTTTTAGAAAATATAAAAATAGCTTTTCAATCTTTAAATATAAATAAATTAAGGTCATTCCTTACTATGCTGGGAATAATTATTGGCGTGGGAGCAGTGGTAGCTATGATGTCGGTGGGTGTCAGTGCCCAGCAGACAGTTGTACAAAGTATCCAGAATATAGGATCTAACCTCATCATAATCTCACCGGGAAATATTGAAGAGGAGAGAGGGGACATAGGAGCAGTAATAGGAACAGTTGTAAGGGACGAACTAAAAATGGAAGATGCAGAAGCCATAAAAAGAGAATCCACCCTTATCGAAGACGTAGCACCTGTAATTGTAGGTTCTTCTGTTGTTTCATACATGAACAAAAATATACAGGTAAGCGTATATGCATCTACAGATTCTGCAGAAAAAGTGTACAACTTTGAAATAGCAGAAGGTAGATTTTACAACTCAAGCGATGTAGCAAATTCAGCAAATGTTGCAATTCTCGGTCAGACAGTTGTAAAGAAGCTGTTTGGCCGGATGGATCCGATAGGAAAGACAATAAAGATAGACGGAAAAAATTTTGTGGTTATAGGCACAAATAAGCCAATGGGAGCAACTCAATTTGGAGTCGACCAGGACAAGATAATCTCAGTTCCTGTAACTACAGCTCAAAACAAACTTTATGGATTTAACTACGTTAATCTAATATTAGCAAAAGCTAAAAGCGAAGATGCTATGGATGAAGCCTCCAGAGAAATTACAAAGATTCTCCAAAGACAACACAAAATAAGACCTGGGGAACCCAATGACTTTACTGTTCAGAATCAGACTCAAATTCTTGACACTTTAAGTATAATAACCACTGTTTTCACAATAACTATAAGCAGTATCGCAGGGATCTCATTGCTTGTAG
Source organism: Actinomycetota bacterium (assembly GCA_014360385.1). GTDB lineage: Bacteria > Actinomycetota > Humimicrobiia > Humimicrobiales > Humimicrobiaceae > JACIXO01. Next base: position 2,101 of record JACIXO010000046.1, read on the forward strand.
GTGGAATTGGTATCATGAATATAATGCTGGTCTCAGTTATGGAAAGAACAAGAGAAATAGGAATAAGAAAAGCAGTGGGAGCTAAGAACAAAGACATTCTTGTTCAATTTTTAACTGAAAGTATAGTTCTCAGTATCACAGGGGGTATACTCGGGATTATTTTTGCAGTAGCAGTATCTCTTACTCTAAGTAAATTTACAATGCTCCAAACCACCGTTTCAGCAATGCCAATTATCCTTGCTCTAACCTTCTCTACAATGGTTGGACTCTTTTTTGGTATATACCCTGCAATGAGAGCTGCTAGATTAAATCCTATAGATGCACTAAGATATGAATAAGAGATAGCTTGCCAGATCTCTTGTGAATAATCTTTCTATCGCTATAACTATCCAATATGCAATGCAAAAATACGATATTTTAAAATACCTAAATACGATATTTTAAAATACCTAATTATCGCATATTACTATCACAATTTAGAAATTTAACTTTACTGATGTTAAATTCTTTAACTTTTCTTCTCCTTTGCCCTCTTTGCTGCTCTTAGCGAGTATTTAACTATGAGCCATATTATTATCCCAAGTATTACAAGCGGGCTAATAAGAATCAAAAAGAAAGCAAGCCAGTTTATAACTGTAAGTGCACCTTTCAAACCTCTCTTAAGAGAATCCATAAAGCTCCAGCCTGTAGCAGATTTTATTGCTTCTGGCTCATGGAGGTATACATCAACAGTAGCATATGAAACCATATTATCCAGATAATTCATTCGTCCCTTAATTACCTCAATCTCCTCCTGAACATTGCTCAATTCTCTCTGAACTTCAATACTGTCTTTAACTGACCTGGATTGCTTCATCAAGTCAAGAAGAACTTCTTCCTGAGCCTTCAGGTTTTTAAGCCTGCTCTCAAGGTCTGTATATTCCTCAGTTACATCCTGACCTGACAACTGAACACTCCTTACCACACCGTAAGATTTTACTTTATCCACTACTGCACTAAATTTATCCTGGGGAATTCTTATAACTACTCTTCCACTGGTTAGTTTCCCTTCAACGTCTGAATAACTCTCACTGTTACTGACAAAGCCACCATTTTGCTCAGCTAACTTAGAAATTTTGAACAAGATATCTTCAAACTTTCCTTTTTCTATTTCAAGTTCAATATAAGCATTTTTTATTACCTTACGGTCTAGACTTGGTAAATCAGCAGTATAAATTTGTTCCCCTGAGGATGTTTCCCCCATAGATTCCGAAATTCCTTCACCTGGTGCTTCAGATGCCATTTCTTCTCTAAGTGGAGGAGGTGCTTCTTCAACAGCAGTCATAATTTCTCTCTCAAGCACTTTCTCAGAAGATACTGCCTTACAGCCAGAAAAGAGAGCGCCAAATAAGAAAACCCCGACTACTACTACTATTATTACCGAAAACCAGCTTAAAATTTTGACTTTCACTTTATACCCCTATCCGCATATTCTTTTGATAAACTCTTTTGGTAATTGATAATTTTTAAAAAATCTACTACCATACCCCTGTTCTTATATACTCATCTATTGCCCGAGCTGCTTTTTTACCTGCTCCCATAGCCAGTATTACAGTAGCAGCTCCAGTTACAATATCTCCTCCTGCAAAAACTCCCTTTTTAGAGGTCTTGCAAGTCTCCAAGTCTGCTTCTATGTTTCCACTTTTTTTCAATTTCAAGTCAGGAACAGTGGAAGTAAGAAGAGGATTTGGCCCTTGCCCTATAGCTACTACCACTACATCCACATCTATATCAAACTCAGAACCTTTCACAGGAATTGGTCTTCTTCTACCTGATTCATCGGGTTCACCCAACTCCATTTTTATACATCTTATCTTATCCACCCATCCATCTTTTCCTATAATTTCTACTGGATTAGCAAGGAGTACAAATTCAATTCCTTCTTCCTTGGCGTGTCCTACCTCCTCGATCCTTGCTGGCATTTCTTTCTCGCTTCTTCTATAAATAAGATAAACATGTTCTGCCCCAAGTCTTTTAGCAGTTCGAGCTGAATCCATAGCCACATTTCCTCCACCAATTACTGCTACTCTTTTTCCCTTTTTTATGGGGGTATCCCACTCTGGAAACAAATAAGCCTTCATTAAGTTAGAACGGGTAAGATACTCATTGGCAGAGTACACACCATTTAGATTTTCACCAGGAATGTTCATAAAATAAGGGAGCCCTGCACCAGTAGCAATAAAAACACTCCTGTAGCCACTATTAAGTAGATCGTCTATTGTAAAGATCTTCCCTACTACCATATTTACTTTTATCTCTACACCAAGGCTTTTTACAAACTCTATCTCTTTCTCAACAATTCGTTTTGGAAGCCTGAATTCAGGAATCCCATATACCAGAACACCACCAGGTTTATGGAGTGCCTCAAATATGGTAACTTTATAGCCCATTCTGGCAAGTTCTCCAGCACAGGTAAGACCTGCAGGACCTGAACCTATCACTGCAACTCGGGACAATGAATCAATAGAAGACCCTTTACCTGAACCTTCTTTACCCAAACCTGAAGACTCTGAATTGGAATTGGATTCAAAATTGGGCTCTGACCCAAAATCACGGTCAAGTTTCCTATCAGCTACAAATCTTTCAAGCCTCCCTATAGCAACTGGTTCATCTTTTATACCAAGAATACATTCTTTCTCGCACTGATCCTCCTGGGGACACACTCTCCCACATATTGCAGGTAAGGAGTTCTTCTCTCTTATCTTTTCAAGAGCTTCATCAAATTTCCTCTCACTAATGAGCCTTATAAAACTTTTAATATCAATTCCAACAGGACAACCTTCTATACATCGAGGTTTCTTACACTGTAGACATCTTAAGCTTTCCTTCAGAGCATCTTCTTCCCTATAGCCCAGCGCTACTTCATCAAAATTTTTAATTCTTTCCTTCGGATCCTGTTCGGGCATTTTGGTTCTGGGGATTTTCTTTTTATCAGAACTTTTGTTTCCTGCCATTTGTAATATGTCCTTTCACTATATTCACCACAATGCCTTTTCCTGACCACACCTGCACTTTTCTTCATACAACTCCATTGATAGCCTTTCTTCCTGGTGATATGCTTTCTGTCGGGCTAATAGCAAATCAAAATCCACTTCATGGCCATCAAATTCGGGGCCATCAACACAAACAAACCTTGTCTTGCCCCCAACTTCAACCCTGCAGGTGCCACACATGCCAGTACCATCTACCATTATAGAATTCAAGGAAACAATAGTCTTTATGCCATAGGGCCTTGTAACCTTGCTAACTGCATACATCATAGGAGCCGGGCCGATAGCTATGACCCTGTTTATATTTCCATTATTTATATTATTTATATTTTCATTTTTTGTGCCACTGCTGGCAAAATTTGATTTCTCCCTCCCTTCTAAAACTTTCTCCTCCAATAATTCCTTTAAAAAATCAGAAACAAATCCGTGGAAACCAATAGAACCATCATCACTGCAAAGATAAAGTTCATCACTTATTTTCTCCATCTCAGGGACTAATATGAGATGATCCTTGTCCCTGGCGCCGAGGATAGAGATGATATAATTTTCTTTTTTCTTTAGCTCTTTTGCTATAGGCATAACAGGAGCAATTCCTACGCCTCCTCCTACGCACACAACTGTCCCGAATTTCCCAATCTCAGATTCTTTTCCAAGAGGACCCACGAGGTCTATTATTTCATCTCCTTCATTAAGAGTGGAAAGCAAAGCTGTAGTTTTCCCAACACGCATCGCAACCAGACTTATTATACCCTCCGAAGTATTATAGTCAGAGATAGTAAGAGGAATTCTTTCACCCTTTTCACTCACCCTTATAATAACAAATTGCCCTGCTTTTGCTCTTCTTGACACTAAAGGAGCCTTTACATCAAATCTAACCACATCATTTGCTAGTTTTTCTTTTTTTACGATTCTGTACAAATCCTAACCTCCTCTCAAAATTTTCTAGCCACCTTTACTCCCCTCAATCTCTTCCTCAATTTTAGTAGCTATTTCTTCTATTGCGGAACTAAATCTTTTATCTACGTTACAGGGAGATAGACTCTTAAGATCAGAGTCCCTAACTCCCTCGCTATAAGGAAGCACGCCAATCAATCTCAAATCCTTTAGATTGCTCTCCAAAAGAACCTTTTCTTCATGAGATTTAAGCTTATTAATCACCACGAATAAAGATTTTATTCCCAGATCTTTTGCCATTTTTTTTACAGTGTGCGCAGTCTGGACGCTCCTCAAACCGGGCTCTACCACTATAATTAAACAATCCATACTTTCACAGGTACCTCTTCCCAGATGCTCTATCCCGGCTTCCATATCTAAAATAACCACCTCATCACTATTAACAATAAGGTGTCTGAATAGCCTCTTGAGAAACACATTTTCAGGACAGTAACACCCGCTCCCACCTGCCTTCACCGTCCCGGCAACCAGAAGCTTTACACCATCAACATCTATGCCAAATTTTTGTGGAATATCATCAACTTTTGGATTTAATTTAAAATAGAGACCATACTCGCCAGATTTAGCTCCCGTTCTTTCCTCTATAAGTCGGGACATTTCTACCAGAGGGGTTATTTCCAGAACCTTATCGGGCTCAAGGCCCAGAGCTGAAGCAAGATTACTGTCAGGATCGGCATCTACAGCTACCACCTTATAACCTTTCTTAGCATAATACCTGGCAAGGCAGGCAGCGAGAGTAGTTTTGCCCACACCACCTTTCCCGGATATAGCAATCTTCATAAACCAAGCTCCTTTTCCTTTGAGCTCTCCTTTTCAAAAAGGTCTTCCATTCTTCTTCGTCTTTTTTATTCTTTACTCTTTACACTTACCTTAACCACTGCAGGCCTTATCAAAAAATCATTTATCATATATCCTTTTCTAAAAACTTCGAGTATTGTTCCTTCTTCAACATCTTCTCTAACTTCAGTGGCTACAGCTTCGCAGGTCTGCGGATTAAATTGTTCTCCCTCAGGATCTACTATCTTCACTCCCTCTTTCTTCAGAACTTCCATGAGTTTTTCATAAATCAAGCTAACACCCCTGTAGAAATCATCTTCCAGACTCTTTAGGTCCTTTCCCATTTCAAGAGCATTTTCAAAACTATCTATAACTGGAAGGAGTTTTTCTATTAAATCTTTGTTAGCTCTCCTTATGTGTTCTATCTGCTCTTTGAGGGTCCTCTTTCTGTAGTTGTCATAGTCTGCCTGGAGTCTTTTGATTCTATCTATGTACTCATCTTCAATTTTCTTATAGCCATCAAGCTCTTTTCTTAAAAGCTCTATTTCTTCCTCCAGTTCCTCAATCTCCAATTTTTCTTCTTCACTCTTTTCAGTCTTTTCGGACAAGAGCTCTTCCCCTGGCACATTTTTATCACTTACTTTTCCCTTTCCCATTTTCTTTAGCATATCTTTTTCCAGCACTTCTCTGTCTTCTCCATTTCCTCCACCTTTTGGTTCTTCGCTCCCACAAAGATTTTTATCCTCTTTATGTACATCTTTGCTGGCACTCCTATTGCCATTTTTATCTTTGTCTTTCTCTGCTACCATACCCAACACCTCTCTTACTAACAAGTTCATCAAAAATTAAAGGTAAAAAACTCGACATAAAAGTCCTCTACATAAAATTTTTCGTATAAATTTTATATGAAAGTTCTCTCAAAAGCTACTTTCCACTCATCGTTTTCTTTAATCAGATACATGTACTTTTTATACTGCTTTATCTCCCCATTTTTATACTCCACCTGAAACTCAACCACAACTTTACTCATATTGTCCTCATAGCCAAGATAAAAAGTCCTACCAACTTCAATTTTCTCTACGTCTGAAAGTATATCCAGGAACTCTTCTACAAACTTTTCTTTGCTAACATTATTCCTGTCTTTAGCAGGCAATAAATGGTCATAAATATACCCTGGATCCTTATTATTCAGACACTCCAGAAAATCTATTGTCGCTTTCTCTGGTTCGGTCTTGAAAAAATAATTGAAATCAAGCTTCCGATCGTATTTCCTGCAACCACTCAAAAAAGGAAAAACACTAA
>JACIXO010000460.1 GCA_014360385.1 Actinomycetota bacterium
AACATACAGATCTTTATTCGAGAAAATAAAAAATAAGCTCCAAAAAAATCTTTATGAGTGGTGAAAATATGATTGATAGGATAATTAAAGAAAAATCAAGATTAACAAAAGAAGAATGGAGAGAATATACGAAAAGTATTTGGAGTATAAAAGATGTTAGATCCAAATTGCATCCAGCACCATTTCCGGAAGAAATTCCATATAGGTTAATAAAGATGTTTACTTTTGTTGGAGAGACTGTATTAGACCCTTTTGCAGGTATAGGTACCACTATGATTGCTGCTAGAAAATTGCAAAGAAACTCTATAAGCATTGATATAAATCCAAAATACGTAGAAATAATAAAAAAGCAGATAGCTCAACAAACTCTGGTAGACGATAATACAAAACATGAAGTATATTGCAGAGATTCTCGCGATTTATCATTTATCAAAGACAATTCAATTGATCTAGTGGTTACATCTCCTCCTTACTGGAATAAGGTAAAATATTGTGAAGAAGACCCTAAAATGCAAGATTTGGGAAACATAGAAGATTATGAGATTTTTGTTCGAGAAGTCTTAAAGGTATTTAGGGAGTGCTACAGGGTTTTAAAACCTGGTCGGCGCCTCTGTGTAGTTACGGCTAATGTTCATGGACAGACCAAGAATGGATTAGTAAGATATCCACTAGCTAGTGATTATATTATAGGGTGTCGAAAATTAGGTTTTTCATTGGTGGGCGAAGTTATTTGGTCTAAGGAGGGTACAGGTAGCCCTTGGGGAGCAAGCGGTGATAAACGCCCAATATTTGGCAGTTATCCATATCCACCCAATTTTTTATTTTTCAATCTTCACGAATATATACTCATTTTTAGAAAGGATCCGCGGAAAAATAAGGAGGAAGATTAAAAATGAATTTACTGGTTATCTCAGCATGTTCAAGGAAAAAAAGATATAAGAGTACTATTTCTTGTCATGATATCGATAAAAAAAATTTAAGTTATTTTTTAGATGGAAAATTTCCAATAGCCAAAGCTAAAGAAATGTATATGGGTAGGGAACATAATCTTGTA
>JACIXO010000461.1 GCA_014360385.1 Actinomycetota bacterium
GGAGGCGGATTTTCTCTGTCAAAGAGTAGCAATAATTGATTTTGGAAAAATTATTGCTAACGATACTCCTCAGAATCTTAAGAATGTTATCGGAGGGGACGTTATATCTGTAGTGGCATCGCCACCAGAAAATGCTTTTAAAGCATTTAGGCAACTCCCATGGGTGGAGAAAATTAGCCAGCATAATGGGTTGATAAACCTTACCTGCCAGGAAGGTGAAAAGAAAATACCTCTTCTTATGAAAGTTGATGGTTCAAGTGATGGATTTGAGATCCAGTCTATAAGTTTAAGAAAGCCAACTCTTGAGGATGTTTTCTTACACTTTACTGGCAAGACTATTCGTGAAAGTGAGGCAAGCCAGGTTGAAAGAAATAAAAGGATGATGATGGGAAGGATGAGAAGGCATAGTTGAGCTTGAGGTGAAGCAATGAAGTCAAATAATAATCTTCAGACAATTTATGTTATGTGGCTCAGGGAAATAAAAAAGTTTTTTAGAGCAAAAAGCAGACTATTAGGAACGATAGGGATGCCATTTTTCTTTCTTCTAGCGCTTGGTTTTGGCTTTTCTCCTATGAGTAAAATGGTTGGAGCTGAAGGGATAAGCTATCTTGATTTTCTGGTTCCTGGAATGATTGGTATGAGTATGCTTTTTGCTTCGGTGACAGGTGGGCTTTCTGTATTATGGGATAGAGAGTTTGGTTTCCTGAAAGAAATAATGGTTGCTCCTGTTTCCAGGTGGGCAATAATTTTAGGAAGAATTATAGGGAGTATGAGTACAGCCTTGATCCAGGGTATTTTGATTCTGGCTATTTCCATGCTTATGGGATTTAAGATAGTGGGTCTGATTAATGTAGTTTTTGGAATAATTTTTATGATTTTAATAAGTGCGGGTTTTACTGGCTTTGGTGTAGCTATTGCATCAAAGCTGGATGATACTCAGGGATTCTCTCTTATTATGAACTTTGTTATTTTCCCAACATTTCTTTTGTCAGGAGCTTTTTTCCCTGTAACAAACTTTCCAGCCTGGCTT
>JACIXO010000462.1 GCA_014360385.1 Actinomycetota bacterium
TTAACATAAAGTGTAAACCCCAAGCTTAGATAGTACATATAAATTAAAGTTAAACAAGCTTAATGTTAAAAATTGGATACTAAAGAGACAAAAATTTAAAGATGAGAAGGGTGAAAAAGACTTAATTTCGAGTGGTTAAGTAGCTAGAAAATATTTTCTGCCCCCTTAGTTTTATGAATGTATCCAAAACTTCCTGGAATCTCTCACATACTGGATTGTTGTATTTTTTGAATATGAGAATGGAAGAGTAAGTACAGCCTCCCCCACAGATGGGGGAAAACTTGCAGAGGCAGCACTTTTCCATTTTAGCTATGGTTCTCTCTTTCCAGATGTTTATTTTGTCTAAATCAAATTCAAGTCTGGGGCTAAACCTACCAATAGCGATCTCTTTATTTCCAATTGATTCAGGGCACACATAAATATAACCATCAGGACAGAAAACATTTAGCTCTATAAGGTTACTTTCGCAGTTAACAAATCGGGGTGCTACATTGGGAGCGCCATTTACAATATCCAGTATGTGCCTTAAGGGCTTAAATAAATAAAAACCAAATAGCTCCTCAAGCCAGGGGTACTGGTCATAAATTTTTATTAATTTTTCCAGCAGTTTTTCTTCGGGGATTATAATGTCATTGTATTCAAGTGTGCTATGGTCTGTTACCAGTGATGGCTTTATGCTGAAGTTTGGGTGTTTTACCCAGCCTTTTTCATAAACATATTGGTAAAGCTTGGGTAAATGGTTGATGTTGGTATTGTCAATATTTACTCTTACATTCGTATTTATATTGTTTTTGAGGAGCGCATCTATGCTTTCAGAGATCTTGCAGAAACTTCCTTTTCCTGAGGGGTATCTTCTTCGACTATCGTGAATTTCTTTTGGCCCATCAACAGTTATTTGAAGCATGTCTATATCTTTTTTAAAGGGGTGCAGGATGTCTATAAAATCTATGGCTTCCACCCCATTAGTTACTATGGTGATGGTAGCACCTTTACTTTTGGCGAAGTCAAGAATCCTTTTTACCAGTGGTTT
>JACIXO010000463.1 GCA_014360385.1 Actinomycetota bacterium
ATCTGTAAGTTAATTGTACTGTGACAAGGTCTCCTACATTACGAGAGGAAGGGCTCTGGGGAAAAACAAAGGTATCTAAACTTTCTTTATTTAAATTGGAGCAAAGAATTCCAATTGTATGATAAGCTTTCTCATTAGAATTTGTTGTGGAAATTACCCTTGCCCCTTCTCTGGAAGCTTGCTGAATTAGATTTTCTACATAAACAATATAGCCAAACTGGGAAACAGCTAATATCACCATAATTACAACAGGAATTACAAGTGCAAACTCAAGTGTAGCCTGTCCATTTTGGAAGGAGTAAAAAGCATTTTTTCTTAAGAACTTTCTTAAGAACCTTTTTAAGAACTTCTTTGTTGTGAGAGACCCTTTAAGCCTTTTAGTCTCGTATTTAAGACTATTAAGATTATTAAGACTATATATCTTTTTAATCCTCTTTACCAATTTCTCCCACATCTTAAAACCCTTCCACAAAGAAAAAGTTAGCTGTTCCCCAGTCTTTATACGTCCCTTTTGTTTACACTATACTTGCCTTAGCACGATTGCATCAAAACTTCCTAACATTTAAGTAATATGTAAGATGTAAGTGATATGTGTACGAATGTACACAATCAAAGGTTCGCCCCCACAGAAACAGGTAAACTACAGCCAAGCTTTGAAGTCTAAATTCGGGCTCCATCTTGTTAAAAAACTTACCTTCTTACCTAGATCCATACTTAAATTAAGCTAGACCATTGATGCAATCTTACTAAATACCTTAGAAATAATATCAACAAGCATTGGCTTGCCTATCGCCACAAGAACGCCACTTATAATTGCCGCAACTATCAGGACAAGAGCATATTCAAGAGTTGATTGTCCTTTTTGCGAGGAAAGATTTATTATGCTTCGGGATTTGACATCTCTTAACCTTTCTATTAACTTAATAAGGCTTATTTTCTTCACCCCCTTTCATATTTAATTTTCGTGTACAATCTAGTTCAACTTCTTAATAGAAAATAGTTGCTTCCACATCACCTCCTT
>JACIXO010000464.1 GCA_014360385.1 Actinomycetota bacterium
GGTTGAAGGAAACATAAAAAAGAAGAGGATTTTTTTATCCTCAATTTCCTTTTTTTTATAGGTTGAAGGATTTTATGAGCAGCTCCTCGTTCACAAAACCTGCTCTGAATACTTCGCCTGTGCGGAGATCGTTAATGAAAACTTCTGCTGGGGCGAACATTCCTTTGTCTATCTTGTAGAAATCGTAGTCAGCCTCTTTGAATATTTCATAGAATGGTCTGCCATAATCTTTGGAGGCTGATGATGGAAGATTCTCAGCAAGGGATTTTAGGTCGTCACCCTCCTCTGATTCGATATAATAGTATGTTCTGCCGCCGAAGAGAACTGCATCATTTGTTTTACCCATTGCTTTCAATCCATCTGGGTCTACTGGTGCTATTGGGGCTATACCAGCAGCATATTTAACCTTTTTAACGTCAAAGTCTAAAGCTTCAATCATCTTATAGGTGCCGTTTTCAACAACTCTACCTGAAATTTGTATTGAACCGACAATTGAGGCTGTTGGGGCTACAAGGGCGTAAACATTTTCTGTTGAAACTCCACACTCTTTTGCTATGTTTTCTGTGACATCCTCGCCTGGTAGCTTGTCGCTTTCAAGTGCTATTATGGCAATATCAGCATCATCTTCATAATCTATTTCCTCGTATGTTTCGCTTGGCTTCTTTGATAATGCTCTGGCTGGTCCTGAGCCAAGTGCAAAGAAATCTCCGACATTAACAGCCCATCCTGCCTTTTGGGATCCTAGGGTTGAAATGGCTGGAGAATCTGTTTTAATCTTCACTGAGGGTAATGCCAATCTTTTGGAGAGGTCTGCTGGTATTGATATGCCAACATCTGCAAGTCCGCCGAGGCAAACTTTTGTGTAGAGTTCACCAGCTTTTATACTCCCATCAACTTCCACTCCACAATCTATAACCTTCGAACCATTATCTAACTTTTTTAATTGGATTTTAAGGTCGTCTGCCTTTGATATCATCTCATCAACGATTTTTTTAGCCTTTAAATTCACACTTACCA
>JACIXO010000465.1 GCA_014360385.1 Actinomycetota bacterium
AGAAGGATGCAAAAGCAGAATATAAATATAAGAAACAATCAGGCGGAAGGGGCCAGTACGGTCATGTATTTCTGGAACTGAAACCGCTGGGACGGGGCGAAGGGTTTAAATTTGAAGAAACCATCTTTGGAGGAGCAATTCCCAAAGGCTATATCCCTGGCGTAGAAAAAGGGGTAAGAGAAGCTCTGAATAGTGGTGTTCTGGCTGGGTTTCCAGTAGTAGATGTCTATGTTAACCTCTATGATGGTTCATATCATAGTGTAGACTCGTCCGAACTTGCCTTCAAAATTGCAGCCTCAATGGCTTTCAAAAAAGGAATGGAACAGGCAGAGCCCTGCATCCTTGAGCCAATAATGGAATTAGAAGTAACTGTTCCTGAAGAATATATGGGAGACATCATAGGTGACATAAATTCACGAAGAGGAAAAATAGTGACCATAACTCCTGCTAAAGATAAGAAACAGATTATAAAAGCTCTTGTGCCCCAATCAGAAACATTTAACTATCTCATAGATTTAAAGTCCATAACCCAGGGTAGAGGCATCTTCAAGCAAAGATTCTCCCATTATGAAGAACTTCCCTCAAATCTAGCCGAAGAACTGATAAAAGAGAGGAAAAAAGAAGACAAATGAAAAGTTACAAAAAAAGAATATTCTTCCTCGATAGGTATCCATTTATTGCTCTAATTCTTATCCTTGCTATAGGCTTTTTTATATTTCTATTGGTTAAAAATAGCCTTCCACTTAACTTCTTTTCAGGGACTATCCCTGAGGAAGAAGAAAGCAAATCTTATACAATTTTCATAGTTTCACCAACAAACGATCAGAACTTTAGCTTTGTAAATAGAAATGAGACAGTTCCTGTACAAATTAAAGCCAAGGGAGCTGAAAATTTGGATTATGCTGTGAAAGTAACCATAAATGGTCTTGAGGTAAAAACTCTCGACTCCCCTCCCTATGAATTTAACTGGAACCCTGGAGAGTCAGGGGAGTATGAAATAGTAGCTTATATTATT
>JACIXO010000047.1 GCA_014360385.1 Actinomycetota bacterium
GGTAAGATTTTTTGCAGAAAAGGTCTGATTTTTTTATCCTTTCTTTCAAAGTCTTAAATTCAAGACTGTCGAAGATTTTCTCTATTCTCTTATAATCTAGATCCTCAAGGCTTCGTGACAATGCTCCATCAACACCTACTTCAAGGTTTGTATTTAGCTCAACCAGTTTTTTACTGATATCTACCTGTTCCCTGTATCTGGAAAGCAAATCTCTGACACTCTCACTCTTAATTTCATCCAGGTGCTGGTAGATATTATCAAGAGTCTTATACTCGTCTAATAGTTTTTGGGCAATTTTTGGACCTATGCCAGGAATACCTGGAATATTGTCTGAATTATCTCCCATTAGAGCCAATAAATCCCTTATCCTTACAGGTTCTACCCCAAACTTCTCCTTTACCTTCTCTTTATCATAGATAACGGTATCTGTAATTCCTTTCTTTACAGCCATAACTTTTATCTTGTCAGAAACCAGCTGTAGCATATCCTTATCTCCAGTAACGATAAGAATCTCGTCAAACTTCTTATCTGCAAGACAGGCTATACTTGCAAGTACATCGTCTGCTTCATATCCATCTACTTCCACACATGGAATATTAAAAGAGTCCAGAATTTCTTTAATCAAGGAAATCTGGTTCACAAGCTCAAGCGGCATTTTTTTTCTCTGTATCTTATACTCCTCAAACAATTTATGTCTGAAGGTAGGAACCTTGCTATCAAAGGCACATATAATAGTGTGTGGCTTTTGCTCCTCTATTAGCTTTAAGAGCATACTTGTAAACCCATATACCGCGTTTGTGACAGTTCCAGAAGTTGTAGATATTGTTTCAGGAAGAGCATAAAAAGCCCTATAAGCAAGATTATTTGCATCAATCAAAACAATTTTTCGAGCTCCCAAAAATTTTCCCCTCTAATACATAGGTTTGAAAGAAATCTCAAGAAAGTTAAAAGAAAATTTCAAGATTTTCTATTGACACTGATTTATTTTTTATTAACATATTATAAAGCTTATAGAACTCTGCGTAAATCCAGTTTAAAGGTTAAAGCTTATAAAAAGTCTTTATTAAAAGCCTTTTATCAGGGCCAATAACATAATTAACGTAAATAAGAAATAAAATAGTATAAATAACATAAGTTTAAGTAACATTAATCAAAGCAAATAATTTAAAAATAGCTTAAAGTCGAATAAAAGCTGGATATTAAAAACTGAATATTTTTAATTAAAAGGCAAAGAAGCCTTATTTTGCAAAGAAGCAGACCTCCTGATGATGGCTTGATAAAATTTTTAATATACGTAAGTAAGCCATCATGAGTTGTGTTATGCTTCTTTTCTTTTTTTAAAAATAGAAACATCATACAATCAGGAGGGGAAAGCCATGACCTACTCAAAAATCAATTCATCTGCAGCAACAGGAACTAAGAACCTTTATGGAGATGAGATAAGCCCGTTTAGTGGAATGTGTGCCATCTGCATTGAGGGATGTAATGGACTTTGCGAAATCGGAAAATCCTCATACAGAGGAAGCGAAGCCATCTACCCTCAGCCCTTCGGAAAAGTTACAGCAGCCTCCCAGAAAGATTATCCTATAGACTACTCCCACTTTAACATAATGGGAAGTGCATCTGGAGCTAAAGGAGTCGAAGAGGATAGCGACAAGGCAATATTTACGAACGTTAACCTCGAGACCTGTATAGGTAAAAATAAAAGCTTGAGATTGAAACTACCCTTTATAATTGCTGGATTGGGTTCCACAGACATAGCCAGAAATAACTGGGAAGGTCTGGCAATAGGCTCTGCTATTTCTGGCGTTATACTTACTATAGGGGAGAATGTTTGCGGAATAGATCCCCGGTCTGAATTTGATAATAAAGGAAAAGTAGTTAAATCACCAGAACTCGAAAGGAGAGTTAATCTCTACAAAGAATGGCAGCAGGATGGATACGGTGGAATCGTGGTTCAGGCAAACGTGGAGGATACAAGATTTGGAGTCCTGGAATATGCGATAGAAAAATTAGGAGTAGAGATAGTTGAATTAAAGTGGGGTCAGGGCGCCAAGGATATCGGTGGAGAGATAAAGATAAACAACCTGGAAAGAGCTATCGAAATCAAAAAGAGAGGCTATATTGTACTTCCTGACCCATTAGACCCAGATGTCCAAAGAGCATTTCATCACGGCGACTTTAAAGAATTTGAGAGACACTCAAGAATTGGAATGGTAAACAGGGAAGACTTTCTTAAAAGCGTAGAGCATCTGAGAAAGGTTGGAGCAAAATACATATTCCTGAAGACAGGGGCATATAGACCATCTGACCTGGCTAAGGCAATCAAATACTCCTCCGAAGCTGGAATAGACCTTATAACCATAGATGGAGCCGGAGGAGGAACAGGAATGAGCCCATGGAGAATGATGAATGAATGGGGAATTCCTACAGTTTATCTCCAGTGCCTTGCTTATAACTATGCAAAATTCCTTGATGAAAAAGGAAAATATGTTCCAGATATGGCAATAGCAGGAGGCTTTACTCTTGAAGACCTGATATTTAAAGGCCTTGCTCTTGGGGCACCTTACTTTAAGGCAGTAGCAATGGCTCGTTCTCCAATAACTGCTTGTATGGTGGGAAAAACGCTTTCTGAGAAAATAAAAAATAATGACATTCCACAGGCGGTTAAAAAATATGGAAGCGATATAGAATCTATCTTTGTAGAGGCTACTGATTTGATGAAAGAATTTAAAGAGAAATTTAATAATATTCCAGGTTCTGCAATTGGGCTATTTAGTTACTTTAAAAGACTGGAACAGGGCTTAAAACAGCTAATGTGTGGAGCAAGAAAATTTGCACTTAATTATATAGAAAGAAGCGATCTTGTAGCCCTTACAAAAGAGGCAAGTGAGATATCCGGGATTCCATATGTAATGGAACTTGACAGGGAAGAAGCTAAAGCCATACTTGAGGAAAATTAATCCTAAAAAATCTAAGTAAATATTTAATAGAAAAAAGGAGACGCAAGCTCCTACTTTTTAGTATAGCGTCTCCTTAAATTTTTAATTTTTCATCTTAATTTTCTTCTTATCTTAATATATTTACATTTTTATACGTTTATATATTTATATCATTATTACAATTTCACCATTTTCCGCTTGCCCCTCCGCCACCTGATGAACCACCACCAAAACCACCAAAACCACCGGAGGAGCGACCAATGCCACCACCTCCAAATCCGCCTCCCCTATATGTGCTTGAAGTACGGCTTAATTTGGGAATTTTAACTTCTTTGGCATCACTAAAACCGCAGTTCTTACAAACTCTCTTGACTAATGATTTCCCTTGAGATGTATAGGTTGGTTTCTCAAGAACAGTTACAGTTCTTATAATTGTAAGCTTTTTACACTTAGGGCATTTTCTTATTAAGATATTTCTTATAACAACAGAGATTAAAATAATAAAGAAAATTATCCCAAAGCAGATAAAAAAGGGTTTGCCTGAGTTAAATGAATCAGTTTCTTCCGATACAACCTCTTCTTCACTTAGAGAGGCACCTGATATCTCCGCAAGACCTAAATCCTTGTAAATTTCATTTGCAATAGCTGTTACACCATCATATACACCTTGTCCATAGTTACCTTCTTTAAGTCTTGGGATTACTATTTCTCTAAGAATTCTACCAGATTCAAGGTCTGTAATTGCACCTTCAAGTCCATATCCAACTTCAATTCTTATATCACGATTTCCTTCTCCCCCTTCTGTAGATATTATAAGAAGAACACCATTATCATTTTCTTTATTGCCAATCCCCCAGTACCGAAAAAGACCATTAGCATATTCCTCAATACTTTTACCATAGAGACTGGTAACAGTTACAACTGCAATCTCACACCCTGTTTTCTCCTTTACATCAGAAATTAAATAACTAATATTAGTCTCCCAATATTCATCAAGTAAATCAGCAAAATCATTTACATAACCGATATAGCTTGGATATTTTATTTCTTCTTGAGACTGAGCTGATAGAACCCCGTATAGAGAAGAGATTATAAACATTATGAGAATAGATAAAAAAAACAAGCATATTCTAAAAAAGATTAGTTTATGATTCTGTATCTTACTTAATATAAAATTCATAAATCCTTAACTCCTAAATCATCTCTTTTTATTATTCAACTAAAATTATTTGCTATACAAGTTTAATACAAGTTAACTTCTTATTTACTTCTTATAATTCCTATAATTCTTATAATGTAATTTTCTACTAAGTTAATCTACTAAGTTAATCTACTTCAATATCTACTTCTGGTGCCGTTTCTGCACCCTCTTCAGCTTCAAAAAATTCTTTTGGCTCAAATCCAAACCACCTAGCTATTACATTTCTTGGCCACATTCTTATATAAGTATTATAGTTCCTAACTTTTTCGTTAAATGTTCTTCTTTCAACAGCAATTCTATTTTCAGTTCCTTCAAGCTGGACCATTAAATCCCTAACAGTTTCACTTGCCTTAAGCTCTGGTGTATCTTCTACTATCACCCTTATATCTCTTATTAGCGAATTTATTTCCTGATTAGCTTTTTCAATCTCTTGAGGCGATTCAGCAGTATTAGTTGAAGCTCTTGCATTTGCAATAAGCTCAAAGATATCCTTTTCTAGCTTCATATAAGCCCTTACACTATTTGCAAGATTTGGTATAAGGTCAAGCCTCCTTTGATAAACATTTTGAACCTGAGCCCAGGCCTCTTCTACCTCAACTTCCATCTTAACCATATTATTTCTTGCATTAACAATGTAACCTACAACTATTAATCCAACTATAAGAATAAATACTATAACCCCTGCAATACAACCAATTTTAAATTTATTACCCAAAACTAACTCCTTTCTTAACTTTCTTAAAATAGTTCACAAACTAAAAAAATACTTTTATAATTAATACAACAAGACTGAAAGTGAATAAATATAAGTCTAATTCCACAATTTTTTATTATTTTTAGCTTTTACCAATAAAAGTTTAGAGTATTTTGAAAATTTTTATAATATTGCCCAGTTCAGGCAATTAATTAAAAAGTGCCGAAGTGGCGGAATTGGCAGACGCGCTGGACTCAAAATCCAGTGGGCCGCAAGGCTCGTGTCGGTTCGACCCCGACCTTCGGCACCAGTTTAAAAAATAACAATTAGAAAACTTAACTATAATACTTTTTCAGTCCTTTTTTTCATCACGAAATTCAATTTTTTAAGCCTATTATAATGAATGTCGAAATAAACTAAAGCTTTCTAAAAGGCTACATTTTTCATAGAAAAGAAAGCTACAAATAATAAATGTTATAATAAATTAAAGTGATAAAATGTGCGCTAGATTATACAGGTTTCTGTCTACATCCTTTCTATTTTCAAATACATAATCAAAATCCACAATTTTTATTTCAGTACCCTGGATTGCTACCATACAGTCAGACTTGCCTTCCAGCAGCACATCTATAGCCTTTTCTCCAAATTGTGCAGATAATATTCTATCCAGGGCAGAAGGAGAGCCACCCCTTTGAATATGGCCAAGAACTGAAACTCTCACTTCATGTCCTACCAGTAGTTTTATGGAAGATGCAACATCCTCTGCTTTGGCAGCTCCTTCAGCAACAAGAATAAGAATATGGCGTTTCCCTTCTCTGTGCTTCCTTATAGCCTCTGCAATTTTTATAAGGTCTACTTCAATCTCAGGAATCAATATGTAATCAGCACCACAGGCCAGACCTGCGTTAACCGCAATTATTCCTGAGCTTCTACCCATTACCTCTATGACAAATATCCTGTCATGAGAAGTTGCTGTATCTCTTATTTTGGAGATTAAATCCTTTATAACATTTAATGCAGTGTCAAAACCAATACTGTAATCTGTTCCTGGAATGTCATTATCAATAGTTGCAGGTATACCAACTACTTTAACACCCTGGAGATGTAAATCATGCGCACCTCTGAACGAACCATCCCCGCCTATAACCACAAGACCATCAATACAATTTTTCTTTAAATTCTCAATTGCTTTTAATTGACCTTCCCTGGTCTTAAAAAACTCCGATCTTGCTGAATAAAGTATAGTTCCTCCCCTATCTACAATTCCTCCAACAGAGTTTAAGTTTAAAGTTACGCAATTATTCTCTATTAAACCCTTAAATCCTTCATAAAAGCCAACGACTTCCAATCCTTTGTAAATGGCATATCTAGTTACTGCCCTTATGGTTGGATTCATGCCACTTGCGTCTCCCCCACTCGTTAAGATCCCTATCCTTTTCATTTCTTAATAGGCCTCCTCTACTTTCTTCTCTTTTTTAACTCTAAAAACACATCCTTAAAAGATATTTCCTTTTCTACCATTAGTACTGTCAGGTGGTAGATTAAATCAGCCAGTTCTGAGATTATTCTTTGTTTATCCTGATATTTGGAGGATAGAATGACTTCTATACACTCCTCTCCAACTTTTTTCACTATCTCATCCAGGCCCTTCTCATGCAGTGAGTAGGTGTACGAACCACTGGATCTTGATTCTATTCGCTGCTTAACCACATTATAAAGCTCGGTAAGTATATTCGCACTGTTACTTTCCGCGTCTTCATACATCGTCTCTTTTCTCTACCCTTCTCTTTTTCTATATTAATTACTGTTATAAACCTGACTAATTACTTATAACAAACCTGACTAATTACATTACTTATAACTCACTACGTAACCATATCTTATCTTCTCTTTTTTATTTCATATTATTATTTAATATTTCATATTTATAATAAAATCATGTTAATCTTACCTTTCATCATTTATGCTTTACCTTCTACATTTCTTTTATTTCTGTCTTATCCTATTCATTTCTATCTTTTGTTCTCTACCTCTTCTCTTACTTTTTGCTTTTGCTATTTTATTTACATTTTCTATCACAGTAGGATTACTTGTTAGAACGATAGAATAAGCTTCTTTTAGTGTTTTATTGTTTTTATATCAATATTAAAATCCATGCTTATTAACTCTACTCTTCAATATTGCACTCATAAAAAAAATTAAGCTCATCCAGACTTATTTGATCCAGATTTTCAGCACCCAAATTAATGCTTCTGTAAAAACAGCTTTTGTTTCCGGTATGGCAGGCGTTTCCTATTTGTTCCACTTTGATCAAAAGTGCATCACCATCACAGTCATAATCTATTTCAACTATTTTCTGGATATTGCCTGAGGTCTCACCCTTTTTCCAAAGCTTCTTTCTTTCCCTGCTCCAGAACCACGTAGTCCCGGTTTCAATGCTTTTCTTAAGAGACTCCTTACTCATATATCCAAGCATAAGGACTTCTCCAGTTTTGTAGTCCTGCACAATAGCAGGAATTAGTTTAACTTTTTTGTTTTCGGTTTCGTAAGTCATTTATTAAATATTATCAAATTAAATATTATCAAATCCTTATACTTATTCCCCGGGATTTAAGATACTCTTTTGCCTGCCTTATCGTGTATTCTCCATAGTGAAAAATTGAAGCCACCAGAACAGCATCAGCATTAGCAAGCTCTATCACATCTCCTAGATGCTCAAGTTTTCCTGCTCCGCCTGAAGCAATAACTGGAATATTTACAGAAGAAGCAACTGCTCTGGTTAACTCAATATCATAGCCATCCTTTGTTCCATCTTTATCCATGCTTGTAAGTAAGATCTCGCCAGCTCCAAGCTTTTCAACCTTCCTTGCCCAGCTTACTGCATCAATACCTGTAGGAGTCCTGCCTCCATGAATATACACTTCCCAGAAACCTTCTTTTCTATACTTGGCATCAATAGCAACTACAATACACTGGCTTCCAAAGATTCTGGCTGCTCTTGATATAAAAGTTGGATCTTTTACGGCAGAAGTATTTATAGAAACTTTGTCTGCACCTTTCTTTAAAATTTCTCTTATATCCTCAACATTGCTTATTCCTCCACCTATTGTGTAAGGAATAAAGACTTTCTCAGCAGCCCTACTGGCAAGGTCTATTACAGTTTTTCTCCGCTCATGAGAGGCTGTAATATCCAGAAAGACAATTTCATCTGCTCCTTCCCTGTCATAATAAGCTGCAAGCTCTACTGG
>JACIXO010000048.1 GCA_014360385.1 Actinomycetota bacterium
AAGAAATAGGGTGGATAGCTCTAAAATTCCGATTGGTTTTTCCTCAAGCTCACTTTTTCCTGCTTCTATTTCTAACGATGCGCTATCATATAGCTTAAGGTTTAACAACTCCTTTGCCTTATCTATATGAGTAATTTGGGTGATTTTAGCAGGGTTGCCTGTCTTGTTGCTTTCACCCTCTTTTGTAGATACTGCAATAGAACTTGCTGTTGAAGGACTTGTTATTGAGATACCCTCATTGTAAGGAACATTTTTAAAGCTGGCTTTATCTTTAGCCATTATTTCAGTATCAAGATCCTGGTAAATTTCTGGGATAAGATTTTTGTGCTGGGGATTTTCTGGGTTGAGTCTGGAATCTATTTCTGGTATTTTCACTTTAACTCCGAGTTCTTCAAGAATATCCCTTGATTTAAAAGTATAATACGAATAGGAATTTAGGTTTACTACTGCCTGGTATGTCTGTATTGCTTTATCAATTTCACCGAGTTTCTGGTAGTTTTTAGCCTTCCAGAAAAGAGCCTTTTCTTCAAGCTGACTTCCCTTGTAGGAAGCTTGGAGTTTAGAAAACGTATCTATTGAGTAGGTATGCTCGCCAATTCTGTATTGTATCCATCCCAGTTCCCATAGTGCATCTGCAAATATATTACTACTCTTGTACTCATTTATTATCCGGTTATAGCAGTTTTTGGCATTTTGCCAGTCTTCTAAAATATAATAAATTCTTCCCAACCGATATAAAGCATCATCGTTGTATTCACTAGTGGGAAAGTGTGACAAAAGTTTTTGGTAGCTTGAGATAGCTTCATTTAGAAGACCAAGGTTAGTAAACACTCTTCCCAGAAAATAAAGACAGTCATCAGCGCTTTCTGTGGAGGGAAATTTTTCATAAGCCAAAGAAAGGTATTCTTTAGATTTCTGGTAGTTTCTTAAGTTATAATAGCACATCCCGAGTTTAAAGAGGGTTTTACTGTGTAGTTCCTGGGTCAGGTTGGGTAAGTAATTCTTCTCGAGAATTCTATTGAACTCTTGAATTGCGCTCTTATACAGGTAGCGGCTGAACAATATTTGTCCCCTTATAAATATCTGGGAGGCTGATGGAACAAAAGCCTTAAACCCTTCTTCTTTCGAAAGTCTTGAGAGGCTTTCGAAAGCAGTCTCTGAATACTCATTATAGGGGTGATCGAGGTAGATTTTTACATAGTTGTTATAGGAGTCCTGGTATTTTTTGTTCTTTTCCTGACATACTGCCAGCTGATAAAGACAGTATGGGATATATTCTGAGCTTTGGAATTTCCTAAGAAAGCTTTGGTAGGCCTCTTCTGCTCTAAGGAAATTGCCTTCGAGATAAAGTAAATCAGCATAGTCAAGATTAGCCTTTTCCTTCCAAATGCTATCAGGAAAGTCATAAATTAGCTTAAGGTAGTATTTCTCTGAAAGACTGAATTTTTCCTGGAGAAGAAGACTTTTTGCTAAATAATAAAGGACATGGTCCTGGAGTATTTTGTAGCTATCTTCTATTTTAAGAAAATAATATTCAGCCAGGAGATAAGAATTATCTTGGAGGTGCTTTAAACCTTCTATGAAATACTTTCTCTGCCTTTCAATATCTAAATTTGTAGTACCCAGGTTTTCGGATTCCAAATTTTCAGTATCCATACCTTCTGAGCCCTGAGTTTGAGAGATTTCTGTACCGGAACTTTGGCTTTGGTCTTCTTGGTCTTTGCTTTCAGTTAAAGGATAGGTTTCTTTTGAAGATGAGCTATCATTCTCTCCAAAGCTGGCTGAATCTATTGTTTCTGTGGGTATTGTTTCTGCGGGGGTTTCTTCATTTCCTGCGTTTTCTATGTTCAGTAGATTATGAAACTTTTCATTTAATTTATCACACCCCGGGAAGACAAAAATTGCTCGCATGAGTATAGATAGCAAAAATACTGGAATTAAAATAAGAGCCTTCTCTCTTTTAAAGAAGTTTTTTCTGTAAACTTTCTTGCAAAGATGGTTTTTATATAAGTTTTTGTTTGTTTTGTTTGCCTTTTTCGATTTTGCTCCTTTATATAACTATTCAAATTCGAGCGAGAAGTCAACAGCTTTTGCGGAATGAGTGATGTACCCGGCTGAAATAATATCAATTCCTGTCTTACAAATCTCTTCCAGATTTTCAAGAGTAATGTTCCCGGAGACTTCTATAAGACATTGATTTCCTCTTTTCTCTCTTATTATCCTGGTTGATTCCTTTATCTCCTTTGCATCCATGTTATCAAGCATGATTATGTCAACCCTTGAGTCTATAGCCTCATGAAGCTCTTCGAAATTACTTACCTCTACTTCTATTTTCAAATTGTGGGGGATTTTAGATCTTATTGTTTCCACAGCATTTTTTATTCCTCCACAAACTTTTACATGGTTATCTTTAATGAGGATTCCATCAAAAAGGCCAAACCTATGGTTATATCCTCCTCCACAGACAACTGCATACTTTTCCAACCTTCTTAGCAGGGGTTTTGTTTTTCTTGTGTCCACTATTCTAACTTTGTAATTGGAGGCTATGGAGGAAAATTTGTAAGTAAGGGTAGAAATTCCTGATAGATGTTGCAAAAAATTAAGGCAGGTTCGTTCAACCTTAAGTATTGAAAGAGTAAGCCCTTTAATGGTGCAGATTTTATCCATGTAGTTTACTTTCTGGCCATCATGTTTTAATTTTTTAAATTCTATGCTATGGTCTACCTCTTCAAAAATATATCTTATGATATCAATTCCACTTAAGACCACTCCATCCTTTTCTTTACAGATAATGTAGCACGAAGACTTATGCTCAGGAGGCACGAGGTAGTTAGAGGTTATATCTCCATATCCTCCAAGGTCTTCCTTAAGTGAGTCCCTTAAGATATCTATTATTTCACTTTTGGGTATTGTATACAATTTTGTTTTTTCCTCCCTATTTCTATTGCATTATCCTATTGTATTACAAAAAATAATTACGCGAGTTAAATGCCATAAATTTATCATAATCATATCATACGAGCTAAATTAACCCACATTTTTAAAGTAAATTTTGTCTTTAGTCAATATTGTGTGCTTTTTCCAGTTTCTGTCATCTCTTAGCGGGTAATCACTTCGTTGATGTGTTCCTCTACTTTCCTTTCTCAAGATGGCAGCCTTTACTATAAGTTTTGCTACTGTTAGCATGTTTATAAACTCTATTACTTTTTTGTTCTTCTGGTTGTATAGTCTTTCATCATTAAGGTAAGAGTCTATGAGGTTTTCTGCTTCTCTAAGCCCACTTTCTTCTCTTAATATTCCCACTCTTTCGGTCATCATGTGTCTGAAGTTATGAATAACTGTATCGATTTCATCTTCAAGTGCAAGATTTCTAGAAAGCTCCCTCCTCGAAGGCCTCTTACTGCAATTGCTTTCTTTTATAGTTTCTCCCATACAGCTACCAAGCTCAGTTACTCTTTTTATAACTTCTCCCTCTATGCTTTCGTTCTTCTCATTAAGAAATTCCAAAATGCTTTTATAAATCTTCCAGCCGAAAACCAGTCCTTCAATCAAAGAATTACTTGCAAGTCTATTTGCCCCGTGAGCTCCTGTTGCTGCTGCCTCTCCACAGGCGTACAGCCCTTCAATATTAGTTTTTCCATCATAGTCAGTTTTTATACCTCCATTTAGATAATGTGCAGCTGGAGAGACTTTTATCAAATCTTTCTTAAGATCAAGTCCGTTTTCTTTTAGCTTTGAAATGATATTAGGGAAACGAACTTTCAACAAACTTTCTGGAAGATGGGTTGCATCCAGATACACAAAGTCACATTTTGTTTCTTTCATTACTTTTATCATTTCTTTTACCACTATGTCTCTCGGAGCTAGCTCTGCTCTCGGATGTTTTCCCAGCATAAATCTTTTCCCATGACAATCCCTTAGATAAGCACCTTCTCCCCTCAAGGCTTCACTTATTAAAAAGAGTTTCCCATCTCTGGTTCTAAAGACAGTTGGATGGAACTGAACAAATTCTATGTCCATAATCTCTGCACCTGCTCTATAAGCCATAGCGATTCCGTCTCCAGTTGACACTGGAGGATTTGTAGTAAGTTCATATATTTGTCCTATTCCTCCACTTGCTATAATCACATTTGATGAAGGATGAAGCTCAATTTTGTCTCTATCCAGGTTTAGAGCCATAACTCCTATACAGCTTTTGTTATGAGTTAAGATGTCCAGAGCGAGATAGTCAGGATAAATTTCAATGTGGTCGATGCTTTTGGCGTATTTTACCAGTTTGTTTTCAATTTCTTCTCCTGTAGCATCTCCTCCTGCATGAAGAATCCTAGGGTAACTGTGACCACCTTCAGTTGTGAGGCTGATTTCGCCTTCGGATATATCGAAGTTAATACCAATCTCGATTAGCTCTTCTATCATTCTTGGGGCATTCTGGACAAGTATTCTTACTGCCTGGGGGTCACACAGTCCCTGTCCAGCCTTAAGGGTATCATGGTAATGTTTTTCCCAGTCGTCAGGTTTTTTTATTGCTGCCGCGATTCCACCCTGAGCATACCAGGTAGTTGATTCAGAAAGAGAGCTTTTGGTTAGGATCTTTACTTTTATGTGCCTTGATATTCTTATTGCTGTAGAAAGACCAGCAATTCCACTACCAATTACTATACAGTCCGTGTACTCCGAAATTTCTTGACTGAAGGATGGGTCTATTATATATTTGGGTAGCATATATTTGGGTAGCATTAATTTACGGTTCTTATGTTAATTTATAAAAGTAGAAAAGTTCTAGAAAATACCAAAAGTTTTGGAAAATATCACAAGCATAACGAGATTATAAGCGAAGCTAAAAAAAATAGCAAAGAGCTATGGAGTGATGATAGCATAAAACTTTGCATTATCATGAGCACTCCATAAGGAATTCCATGAGTGTTTTTACTACCTACAAAAAGTATGCTATTATTTCTTTCACCAGGTTTTTACACAGCTGTTTCTTGTAAAGCTCAAGTAACGAGACTAATCTAATAACGAGAATTTAAATAAAATAAATAAGAAGTATGAGTATGAAAGGGAATCTGGAACTGGCCAATCAGATAGCAAAGCTAAAAATGGAAAAAAATGCAGTAATACTGGCTCACAATTATCAGATAGGAGAGGTTCAGGATATTGCTGATTTTGTGGGTGATTCTCTACAGTTAAGCATTGAAGCTTCAAAGACAAGGGCAAGTGTGATTGTATTTTGTGGTGTTCACTTCATGGCAGAAACAGCCAAGATAATATCGCCTCAAAAAAAGGTGCTTCTTCCTGACCTTAATGCTGGATGTCCCATGGCTGAGATGATAAATGAATCCCAGCTACTTGAGCTTAAAAATAAGCATCCTGGTGCTGCGGTAGTATGTTATGTAAACTCCACAGCGAGAGTAAAAGCATTAAGTGATATATGCTGCACATCTTCTAACGCGGTTGATGTGGTAAATTCTATTCCAAATGACAAAAGAATAATATTTATCCCCGACAAATACCTCGGAGGTTATGTGCAAAGTCAGACTGGAAGAGAACTTATTCTTGCAAGCGGATATTGTCCAACTCATGTTATGATAACTGCAAAGAACATAATTCAAATAAAAAAGGAGCACCTAGATGCAGTTGTCATTGTCCATCCAGAGTGTACTCCTGAGGTTATAGAAATGGCAGATAAGGTAGCAAGCACAGGCGGGATCATAACCTATGTTAAAAAGTCCACGAATAAAAAATTCATTATTGGAACTGAAATTGGTATAATCCACAGGCTTAAAAAAGAAAATCCCGATAAGATTTTTATTCCTGCTTCGAACCAGGCTATATGCCCGAACATGAAGCTCACAAATCTTGAAAAGATATTGTGGGCGCTTGAAGAGGAAAAACATGAGATAAGACTTCCACATGAGATTATTAATAAAGCCAGGTTAGCTATTGACAGGATGATAAACCTTAGTGTGGCGGGAGCATAATAAAAAGGGAGCATAATAAAAAGTTACTGGAGAGGTGCTAGGTTAGATTGAAGCTTATCATAAGTGAAAAAGAAATTGCTGCCAGAAGAATAGCAAGCATACTTTCTGGTAATGGGGCTAAGCAAGAAAAAGTGTTTGGCATCCCTGTTTATTCCTTTAAACGGGATGGCGAAGAGTATAAGGTAATCGGTCTTAAAGGCCACATAATGCAGGTTGATTACCCCAAAGAGTACGCTAACTGGTTTAAAGTTGACCCGATGGATTTGATTACTGCCAGGATTGAAAAAGTTCCGATTCAGAAGAAAATAATACAGGCTTTAAAGAAGGTTAGTGATGAGGCAGACGAGATAATAATAGCTACAGACTATGATAGAGAGGGTGAACTTATAGGATATGATGCGTGGCAGGTAATAAAGGATGAAAATGGTCATATTCCTGTAAAAAGGGCCAGATTTTCTGCTATTACCCCTAAGGATATAAATCAGGCTTTTTCAAAGCTTAAAGATATTGATTTGAACCTGGCTTTTGCGGGAAGTGCACGGCAGGATATTGACTTGATATGGGGAGCTACTCTTACAAGGTTCATATCTTTAGCTGCTTTTCAGATAAAAGATAAATTTCTTTCAGTAGGGAGGGTTCAGACCCCAACACTTGCCCTGATAGTGGACAGGGAGATGGAAATAAAGTCCTTTGTTCCTACCCCTTACTGGGAAATTAAGGTAGATTTACAAACTTTAAGTGGCGAAGCATTTGAGGCTTATCACAAAAAGAAAAGATTTTTAAAGAAAGAAGAAGCATTAGAAATCTATAACAAGCTTGGAGAAGAAGGAAGAGTTTTAAGCGTAAAGGAAAGCATAAGAAAGGTATCTCCTCCTACTCCATTTAATACCACCTCTTTGATTGCAAGCGCAAACGCTATAGGCTTTAGTGCCACAAGGACCATCAATGTGGCAGAAAACCTATATATGAATGGGTACATAAGCTATCCAAGGACTGATAATACAGTTTATCCATCGTCAATAGATTTGGTGGAAGTTACGAAAATGCTCGAGCAATCGAGCGAATTTAGGGAGATGGCTTCTGAGGTTCTTTTGCAGGAAAAAATAGTTCCTGCTAGGGGTAATAGGAAAAGTACAGATCACCCACCAATCCATCCAACTTCTGTTGCAAACAAAGAGGAATTGACAGATGATGAATGGAAAATTTACGAGTTAGTTGTAAGAAGATTTATATGTTCGCTTCTCCCTCCTGCAGAAATTAAAAGCATAGTAGCAAGTATAGACATAAATGGGGAGACGTTTGTAGCAAATGGTTCGAATATTGTAAAAGAAAGCTGGATTAAGTTTTATCCTTATTATAAACACAAGGATATTTATATTCCTCAACTGGCAGAAGGTCAGATGCTTAAAGTATTGGATAAAGAAATCCTTGAGAAGGAAACTAAACCCCCTGCAAGGTATACCCAGGGGAAGCTTGTGGAGAAAATGGAGGAACTTGGCCTTGGAACCAAGGCTACAAGACACACAATAATACAGCATCTCATAGATAGAGGCTATGTTAGTGGAAATCCCCTTGTTCCTTCAGAGAAAGCTGTAGCAGTAATAAAAATGCTTAGAAAGCATGCTGAAAAAATATCCTCTCCTGATATGACATCTGAACTGGAGATGGATATGGATGGCATTGTGAGTGGAGATGAGACCAAAGAAGAAGTTGTGAATAAGTCCCGAGAAATGTTAAAGGACATAATGGTTACTTTGAAAAATGAAAGGGATGAAATATCGCAGGAAATAAAAAAGGGAATAAAAGAGGACTTTGTAGTAGGAAAATGTGTGGATGAAAATTGTGAGGGGAGTTTAGTTATAAGGACTTCAAAGAAAACCAGAAAGAGGTTTATAGGATGCAGTGCGTATCCTGACTGTACTTATACTTTTTCTCTGCCTCAGAATGGATTGATTTTGACAACCAAACAGACCTGTAGTAGCTGTGGTTATCCAGTAGTTAGAGTTATAAGAAAAGGAAAAAAACCCTGGGATTTGTGCATAAATC
>JACIXO010000049.1:0-3998 GCA_014360385.1 Actinomycetota bacterium
AAAAGTAACTCAAAGAAAGAAATAATTAGTTTTATTGAAGAGGAACTAAATAATATAGATAATCTACAGAGAGAACTACTTGAATGTAAAGGTAGCAATAAAATTTTAAGACGTGCAAAAGGATCGATACTTCACGATTTTTATAATGCATGTGAAAGAATTTTTGAAATAGTTGTTCATCAGATAAATGGAATAGAAATTTCCAGTCCACAATGGCATAAGAAGTTACTTTATCAAATGACAATTGGAATTAACGGTATAAGGCCACCAGTAATTTCAAAGAAACTTGCCGCAAAATTAGATGAATACTTAGCATTCCGACACCTTTTTAGAAATATATATGGATTTGAGTTAGAAAGTGACAGACTTGATAATCTAGTACATAAATTTGATGAAACAGTAAAATTATTTAAGAAAGAAATAAGAGAGTTTATAGGCAAATTATAATTTAAATAAGAAATATTTATTTTATCTAATTTACATTTATAAGACTGAAACTTATTAAAAAAATGAAAAAGGGTATTGGCATGGCTATTTATTTTAATATAATTAATAACAATGGGATGTTCTGATAATGTATATTATGTAAACTTATTTTATTTTTTTATTTTATATAAATTTCGGTTAATTTTTAGCATCTTCCCTACTTGTTTCTTCGAAGAAGAAATATCTTAGCATATTTAAATATTTAATATTAATAATATATAATAAAATCTTTGAGGATTATTATATTGAATTTATTTGTCATTGATGTTGAAACTATTTTGAATTAGATGTATATTATACATCAAGTGTATCTTATCTAGTGTATTTTATATTGTTTGATTTTAGGCAAACTTAAAAAAAGATAATTACAAAAAAGAAGAATTTTGATAACTATTATGGTAATACTAATAATATTAATAGTAATTGCTAAGGTTTCCAGTTATGAAAATGAAAAGAACACAAATTTACTTAACTGATGAACAATATAATAATCTCTCTATTGAATCTAAAAAAGCAAAAAAGACTGTCTCAGAATTAATACGAGAAGCAATTGAGTATAGATATAAATTAAAGAAAGAAGAAGATTTTGACAAAATTGTTAGAGACGTCTGTGGAATTTGGAAGGATAGGAAAGATATCAAAAGCGGAATAGAGTACGTTAATAATATAAGAAGCGACAGGAGACTAGAAGAGTTATTTAACAGAAAATAATACTTAATATAAAATGGACATAAAATCCTCAAGTCTTTTACTTGACTCAGATGTTATTATTGACTTACTAAGGGGTGATCCTTTTATTACTGATTTTATAATCAAAATTAAGGAAAAATCAAACTTATTATATTATTCACCGTTATCTAAGACAGAAGTATATGCAGGTGCTTTTGAAAATGAATATGAAAAAATAGGTCTTTTATTTAGCCAGCTCAAACCTATTGATATCACAGACCCAATTGGTGAAAAGGCTGGAATGCTTTTAAATAAGTATAGAAAGACCCATAATATTGGAATAGTAGACTCCCTTATTGCAGCCACAGCTATTTATTATGACTTAAAATTAATTACCAGAAATGTAAAACATTATCCAATGCCTGAAGTTAGTATTATAAATCCTAACTTTCACTCATGAAAGTTTACTTATTATCCACTCATAAAAACAAATCAATATTTCTTAAATAATCTTCAAGAATATTCCCTAACTCTTTATATCTTTCATATAGCTCCTTATACACTTTTACATTTTTAGAATCGGGATAGTAAGTAGTAGAAAAGCCGCTTAGCATATTTTCCTGAGCTTTTTCTACATTTGGATATATACCTGCTACTACAGAGGAAAACATAGCTGCCCCCAGTGCTACAGCTTGAGATGATTTTGCTACCTTTATTGGCATATCCAATATGTCTGATAATATTTGCATAACAAAGGGAGATTTTGTAGCTACTCCACCTATAGCTATTACTTCATTTATAGTAATTTTTAAAATTTTTAATTTAAATTTAATCCAGCATTGCCTGTAAGAATATCTCCAGGTCAACGCTAACAATATAGTGGTCCATAGTTATTACACACTCTATAGTCTGCTCCTTCGGGGTCTTCTGTTCCAAATGCATTCCATACACTTGGTCTAAAAATCCTCTCCTCAGACACATTATGCATACAAACAGGAATTCTAAGCATTGAGGCTAAGGTTATTAGTCTATCTCCAATATGACCATAACTTACAGCAGCATGGTTTGCACCCCAGCTATTCATTACAGAATAAACATCTTTAAATGCACCCCTGCCTGTAAGATTTGGGACAAACCATGTTGTTGGCCAGGTTGGATCAGTTCTTTTGTCTAAAATTTCATGAACTTCCTCTGGAAGCTCTACTGTGTAGCCTTCTGCAATTTGAAGAACAGGGCCTAATCCCTTTATAAGATTAACTCTTGACATAGTAACTGGTATCCCGCCTCTAGTTAAAAAGTTAGTTGAAAACCCTCCACCAGGAAAGTATTCCAGATTAGCGGGCATAAAAAGAGTAGCATTTAGACATTTTTCAACTTCTTCTTTAGAAATTTCCCACCATTGTTTTATTAAATGACTACCATCTTCACTAGTCTGCTCACCAGTCCAGTCAAGTGAAGCTGCCCCTGAGTTAATAAGGTGGATAAATCCATTTTCTAAAATTCCACTTACTTTATACCCTGTTACTCTTTTTACTGCCTCAGGACTCCAGTATGTTCTTACATCGCAAAATAGTTGAGCAGTGTCTGTTAAGAGCTTTCCAAACAGCATAGAAACTGCATTTAGGCTGTCATTTTCGGTAGCGAATACAAATGGTTCTCTTATTCCATTCCAATCAAAGGAGCTATTAAGAATTGTTTCTGTAAAGTCTCCATTAGGAAAATGGTCAGTCCATTGTCTTTGCCCCTGAAAGCCAGCTATAATAGCGTTATGTCCCAGGGCTTCTTCTTCAAAACCTAACTTAGCTAGTTTTGGGTTTCCAATCATTAAATCTCTGGCAATTATGGTCATTTTCACTACTGTTTCCCAGTGTTTATCCTTTTCTTTTCTTGACCTTTGTAAGCTTGGTGGATTGTTGTCGGGACCTTCTTTACAATGTTTCTTAACCCACTCTATTGCTTTTCTATACTCTTCCTCATCATAGATATTTTCTTCCATTCTTCTGGTGAATTCACTCATATCAACATATTCAACTCTCATTCCCAGATAACTTTCGAAAAAGTCGGGGTTAACCATTGAACCTGCTATTCCCATCGAAACTCCGCCAATTGATAAGTATGATTTCCCTTTCATAGTGGCTACAGCTAGACCTGCTTTTACAAACTTAAGGATTTTTTCTTCTACATCCTTGGGAATTGTTATATCATCCTTATCCTGAACATCTCTTCCATAAATACCAAAAGCTGGAAGGCCTTTCTGGTTGTGTGCTGCAAGAACAGCTGCCAGATAAACAGCTCCTGGTCTTTCAGTTCCGTTAAATCCCCATATTGCTTTTGGGCGTGTTGGGTGCATGTCCATTGTTTCTGAGCCATAGCACCAGGAGGAGCTAACTGTTAAGCTAACACCCACACCTTCTTTTTCAAAGAGCTCCTCTGTTTTAGCTGCCTCAGTAACTCCGCCAATGCAGGTAGGAGGTATTACACATTCAACCGGGCTTCCATCTGTGTGTCTTATTTTATCTGATATAAGTTTTGCAACAGCTTTAGCCATCTGAAGAGTTTGTCCTTCAATAGATTCCCGTACCTTTCTTCTCCCATCAACAGTAGGTCTAATACCAACTTTGGGATGAGAACTTTTTAGTAAACCTTTGTAGACACCTTCTCTGCTGCTTTCGTTAATGCTCATTAAATGCTTTCTAGAGGTGATTTTAATTGCCAAAATTTTGATTAACGTTTACATTTGATATCGTTTACATTATATAAAACTATTTTTATTTGTCAATAACAAAAGGATTTTTTACAACGAATATTTTAAAAACTTAATACACATATACAAATATCAAGGT
>JACIXO010000049.1:4008-7959 GCA_014360385.1 Actinomycetota bacterium
AAACTATTTTTATTTGTCAATATCAAAAAAACTTTTTTACAAAGGATATTTTGGAAAGCTTAAATACACATCTACACTAATCGAGGTAATCAAGGAAGTTATACAAGTATTTTAGAAAGAATAATACACATTCACCTCTAGAAAATTTACAGCAATGCGGCTATAACTTTCTTGTTGAGCCTCTAACAATTAACTCCGTGCCAAGGGTAACCACGAGAGGACTACTGGCTTCTACTTGGTGCTCTCCATTTATTTTCTTTATGAGCATTTCAGCTGCGGTTGAAGCTAAGCTATAAACAGGTTGACTAACCACTGTAAGAGGTGGATCAAGAATTAGCGCCCATTCAGAGTCATCAAATCCCACAACACCTATGTCCTGAGGGATTTTTAGCCCTATTTCTTTAATAGTTATAATTGCACCTAAAGTCATATCAATGTTTGTAACAAACAGAGCATCAGGTCTGTCAGGTCTATCCAGGAGTTCCTTTGCCAGTTCGATGCCGCTTCTCTTTTTGAAGTTTCCAAACTTAATAAGACTTTCATCTACAGGAATATTTGCTTCTTTTAAGGCTCTAAGGTAGCCATTGAAACGCCCTCTGCCGGTCGTTCTGTCTACATAACCATTTATTATTCCAATTCTTCTATAGCCCTGGTCTATAAGATGTTTTACTGCCTTGTATGCCCCATTTTCATTATCAACCAATACTGCATCACATTTTACTCCATCTATAAGCCTATCTAGCAGCACCACTTTTGTATCAGTTCTAATTAGCCAGTTAACATAGTTTGCATTCTTTCCTGTAGGTGTAAGGATTATTCCATCTACTCTACTTGCCTTTAAAACCTTAAGGTATCTTAATTCCTTTTCCGGGTTGTCGTCTCCATTGCATAAGATGGTACTGTAGCCATATTTATGTGCAACATCTTCAACTGATTTTGCAACAATCGAATAGAATTGGGAGAGGACATTTCCTACAACCACTCCAATAGTGTAAGTTTTTCTTTGTCTTAAGCTTCTTGCAACTGCATTTACCTCATAGTTTAGATCAGATATAGCTTTTAAGACTTTTTTTCTTGTTTTTTCTCTTACACCTGAATAATTTCTTAGGACTCTAGATACTGTTGCAGTTGACACTCCTGCTTTTTCAGCAACAACTTTAATGTTAACTTTCAACTTTAACTTTTACCTCCATTTCCAACATAGATATATTAGTTATTAGGGTGACATAGGGATGATTTATCCACAATATGCACTTAATTTCTGAAATAGATATATATTAGGTATTAAGTTTATATACTTAATTTTGTATATATCTGGCTTTCTTTGATACTATCTGAAAATTTACATTAAAGCATTTTAAAAGAGCAATAAGTAAAACTTGTATTGTCTTTAATTTTTACTAGTAAGTTAAATAATTATTTTTCTTTAACCTCTTTGGGTTCTTGAATTTCAGGTTTTTAATCCTTTCTTATGTTACTCTTCACTTTTTGTTATCGTTTTCATTTATTTTAGCTTTAATACTAATATTATGTCAACGTTTTCAAATTTATAAATAAAAAAAATCCTCCCTCTACTTCCTATCAATCTCTATAATCTCATCAATCCCGATACTCTTAATAATCTCAGTCATCATTAGTTAAATATGTTTCCGATTTCCTTACTCCATGTTTTCATTTGTTTTACTACACTAGATGCTTAATCCTTTTATGTTAAATAACTTGACTCTCTTTAGAATTAAAATTAATTTTTAGAATCAACCTATTTATTAACTTTTTAGTATGTGCATCAAGAAGAGTTCCTTTACTATTTTTCACTTTTTATTACCTTTGCAGGATTTCCAGCCGCAAGGCAGTTTTCAGGAATAGAATCTAAAACAAGAGAATGTGCGCCTATTGTTGTGTTGTCTCCTATTTTCACAGGTCCAAGGACTGTAACATTAGTATATAAATTTACATTATTTCCGATCTCTGGATAGCCTGGTTCCCCATGATGAAATATAGAATGTCCAAGTCCTCCCAGGACCACATTGGAAAATATACTAACATTATTTCCTATTTTTACCCCCCTCCCTATTACAACTCCCGCAGTATGCCAGATTCGGCAACCTGAACCTATCTCTGCACCAGGATCTATTTCTGCCCCAGTTAAGAAAAAATTTATTCTACTTAAAATTTCAGCCAGAAGTCTCAGCCTTAGTTTGTAAAGCCAATGGTATAACCTATAAAAAATTAGGGCTTGAACTCCCGGCTTTACCAGAAGAATTCTTATTACACCCCAGATAGTTGGCTTTCCCTTAAGTGTACCGTATTTACTGAAAAGATATTGAATGTCACCTTTAAGGTTTCCCTCCATTGAAAGCTCCTGAAGATTTGTTTATTCCTATCTATTTATATATTTAAACAAAAGACTATGGTAATCTTTCTTATAGAAAAGCTTTATGTTGATGTCGGGGTAAAGTTTTTTAAGTGCCTTTATTTTACGGTTTTTTCTAGTAACCAGTCTCTGGTTTAATGTAGTAAGTTCTATATACAAATCAAGTTCTGGCAAGTAGAAATCAGGTGTGAAGCTAACTGTGGGATTTCCCTCAGCATCCCTTTCGAGGACAAATGTTCTGGGTTCATATTCCCATTTGATTCTGTAGAAATCTAATATTCTTGCGAATTCTCTTTCACTCTCATGGGCAAACTTAACTTCGTCTAGTTTTGTTGGCTGTAAAATAGAGTCTTCTGAAGATTGGTGCGTTTTTTCAATATTTTCTGTCTTATTACTTATTTCTTCGCTGTTACTCAGCTTCCTTTTAAGTGCTTTTTTATTTATATCTATCCTTTTATTTATATTTACCCTTTCCAAAATTTCCTGGACCCAGGGTTACTTGAATTTAAGCTTAAGAAAGTTTTAA
Organism: Actinomycetota bacterium; assembly: GCA_014360385.1. Taxonomy (GTDB): domain Bacteria; phylum Actinomycetota; class Humimicrobiia; order Humimicrobiales; family Humimicrobiaceae; genus JACIXO01. Next base: position 6,909 of record JACIXO010000049.1, read on the forward strand.
AAGTTTTAAGCTTAAGAAAGTTTTAAAAGTTTTAAGCTTAAGAAAGTTTTTGGCCTATCTTATTTTTCCTTAAAATCTTCTGGACTTATGTGGTCTAGAAACTCCCTGAATTTCTCAATTTCGTCATCTATAGATTGTATTCTTAAGCCTGCTGATTCCAGAACGTGTTCAGCAGCAAAAATGTCACATTTGTTTCTTACAGCAATTGCTATGGCATCTGATGGCCTTGAATCAATTCTTAAAAGTCTCTTATTTACATCTTTCATATTGATTATGGCATAAAAAGTGTTGTCTCTGATATCCGTAATTTCAATGTTTTCAATACTTGTGTTTAAAGTTCTCAATATGTTTACAATGAGGTCATGAGTCATGGGTCGAGGAGTTTTTATATGAGAGAGTTCAAGAGCTATAGCTGAAGCCTCAAAAGCTCCAACCCATATAGGAAGATATCGATCTCCCTTTTCCTCCTTCAATAATATTATAGGTTTCTGGGATGAAAATTCTACTCTTACTCCCTCAAGTGACATTTTTATTAGGTTATAGTTTTTCCCCTTCGTCATAGGAAAGATTAGAATGATTCTAAGAGTTTATTATTACTTACGTGTTTGTATTATATCACTATACTGGCTTATTTTGTACTGGCTTGGGCTTCCCTACTCTACTACTGAAATCTTTTTTATTGATTCTATATCTTTTTTCACTGTATCAAGTCTTAATCTATATATAGAGCTAAGGTTTCTAAACTTTTGTTTGTAGTCAAGACCATACCCTACAAGGAATTCTTCTCCTATTTTAAAACCAACATATTTTATATTTATGTTAGCAATTCTCCTTATGTCTCTGTCAAGAAGCGTGCAAACTTCCAGGCTTCTCGGGTATCTTGCTTTTAAGCTTCGCAGTAAATAGCTTATGGTAAGACCCGTGTCAATTATGTCTTCTACTATCAAAATATCTTTATCTTCTACTGATTCTTCCAAATCTTTTGTAATTCTTACAACACCACTCGAACTCTCAGCAAAGCCATATGTGGAAATTCCCATAAAATCTATGC
>JACIXO010000005.1:0-9840 GCA_014360385.1 Actinomycetota bacterium
TAAGGAAAATCTCGTGTATGTCGCCTGCGAATATGTTCTTAAGTGTTCACATGTTTTTAATTTACTTGATGCAAGAGAAGCTTTAAGTGTAGCCGAAAGGACTTCATATATAGCAAGGGTTAGAAGTCTTGCCAAGACTCTCTGCCAGGCCTATATCTCTCAGCAGGAAAAGCTTGGTTTTCCTCTTTTAAAGAAAAGCTCTGTGGGTAAATAGGTGTTTTCCAGTAAAAAAACTGAATACAACTAAAAACGAAGCATAATTTATATTCGAGATATAACTTATATTCGTTATATTCGAGATATTTATATTTTGCACTTATCTTTTATGTAAAACCTTGGAGAAGAAGTATTAGAAAAAATGAGGGAAAATTTAGTTTTGGAAATAGGAACAGAAGAACTCCCTAGCCAGTGCATTTACGAGGGAATCGAAAACCTGAAGAACATAATCAAGGATAAACTGGTTCAGAACAGAATTGACTTTAGTAGCATACAGACGTATGGAACTCCAAGAAGACTTGTATGTATGGTCTATGGGCTTGAAGAGAAGCAAAAGCCACTCGAAAATATAGTGACCGGTCCACCTTTAAAGATTGCTTTTGATGAAAATGGTGTTCCTACAAAGGCTGCAGTTGGGTTTGCAAAGAGCATTGGTGTAAGTGTTAATGAAATAGAGCAAATTGAAACACCCCGGGGAATATATATTGGCAAAAAAATCATAGAAGAAGGAAGTCCAACAATAAAGGTACTCCCGGAACTACTCAGAGATTCGATACTTTCCTTGACTTTCAGCAAACAAATGAGCTGGGCAGACTATAGTATAAAATTTGCCCGTCCCATAAGGTGGGTACTTGCACTTTATGGGACAAAGATAGTGGAATTCTCTATTGAGAATCTAAGATCAGGAAATGTAACCCATGGTCATAGAATTGTTAATCCAGAGCCCATCGTTGTAGGCTCTGCTGATGAGTATCGTAATTTGCTGGAAGAGGAAGGGAAAGTTATCCTTGATCCAAAAGAAAGAAAAGAAATGATAATCAAGTCTATTGAAAATCTTGAAAAAAATGTATGGGAAGGAAAACTTAAAGTAGTTGTAGATAAGGATTTGTTAGATGAGGTAGTTAACCTGGTGGAGATTCCAAATGTTCTTGTGGGTAGCTTTTCCGATGAGTTTTTATATATACCGCGGGATATACTTATCAAGGTAATTCAGCATCACCAAAGATATTTTGCTATTGTTGATAAAAATGGGGATGTGGTTACCAGGTTTGTAATAGTACAGAATGGTCTTTCTGATCCAGAAGGAAAGATAGCTAAAGGAAACGAAAGAGTTCTTAGGGCAAGGCTTTCTGATGCCTCATTTTTCTATGAGGAGGATAGAAAGCACACTTTTGAAACCTGGTTTGAGCGTTTAAAAGGAGTTATTTTCTTTTCAGGGCTTGGAAGCATGTATGATAAAGCTTACAGACTTCAAAGGCTCTGTCTTTACATTTTAGATCTATTGACTTCCGAGATTAAGAATCACAATGAGATAAAGAATCCCGATGCCCTGAAAGAAGATCTGATAAGAGCCTCGACCCTATGTAAATGTGACCTTGTCACAGATATGGTTGTTGAGTTTCCTGAGCTTCAGGGGGTGGTTGGTAGAGAATATGCAAAAGAAAGAGGAGAAAAGAAAGAGGTAGCCCAGGCTATATTTGAACATTATCTTCCTCGCTTTGCCGGAGACGTACTACCATCTACTGATGTGGGTTCAATACTCTCCATTGCCGAGAAGATAGATACAATTTGTGGCTTTTTTCTAATAGGTAACGTTCCATCTGGCTCCGAGGATCCTTTTGCACTAAGAAGAAAAGCAACAGGAATTGTCCTTACTACCATTAAGGGTTGCTATGACTATAGTCTCAATGATTTAATAGACTATAGCCTTGATTTGTACCTGGAAGGCTTTGAATCACTTCATGCTAAATGTGAAAATAAAGAGAATAAGGAAAGGATAATAAAAGATGTATATAGCTTTATTGTTGCCAGGTACAGGTTTCTTCTCGAAAGAGAAGGAAAAAGACAGGACATACTTGATGCAATAGTAGAGGCGGGATGTGATTCAATCCTTGATATTGATTTAAGATACAAAGCTTTAGAGAAATTCATTGCTGAAGATAATATAGAGAAAATTACCGTGCCCATGATTCGCTGTAAGAACATCCTCAAGGGCCTGGATAAAACCGTGTTTTCTTCAGTGAATCCCGATGTGCTTGTTGACGATTTTGAAAAATATTTTTATTCTTCTCTTAACAAAACAAAGGATATCCTTGCTTCTCTTGTAGAAGAAAAGAAGTACCTTGAAGCTCTTCATAAACTTTCTCTTTTTGGTGATACTGTTAATCTATTTTTTGACAAAGTTCTTGTTATGGATAATGATGAAAAAGTAAGGAAAAATAGATTAAATGTTGTAAAAGCCACAATTGATGCTTATCTTACTGTGGCTGACTTTTCCAGACTGGTGATTACTGGTGGTGAGAAGAATAATAAGAATAATAGGGTTTTGTCTTTTGGTTAAAATTTTGGTAAAATGCACTAATTTTGCAATTTTTTAAAGATGTAAGTTTAAGTTTTTTAAGTTTTGTAATTTATCATAAGTTATCCATCATTTATCAATACAGAATTTTTACGGTATATATTAGGGAAAATATAGATATTAGAGAAAATATAGTAGGGAAAGGATGAGATAAGATGGTTTCCAAAAAATACGTATACTTTTTCGACGAAGGTTCCTCTGATATGAAAAAGCTTTTAGGTGGCAAGGGAGCGAATCTCGCTGAGATGACCAACATTGGCCTACCAGTACCACCTGGATTTACCATCACTACTGAGGTTTGCAATCTTTTCTACGAGTTAGGAGAAAAGTATCCCGAAGGCCTGGAAGAACAGATTGATGAAAATCTTAAGAAGCTAGAAGAAAGAATGGGGTTAAAATTCGGTGATCCAGAAAACCCTCTTCTCGTGTCTGTCAGGTCAGGTGCTGCAGTTTCTATGCCAGGTATGATGGATACGATTTTAAACCTTGGCTTGAATGACAAAACTGTAAAGGGACTCATAGCAAAAACTAACAACGAAAGGTTTGGTTGGGATTCCTACAGGAGATTTATTCAGATGTTTGGAGATGTTGTAATGGGGGTAGAGCATGCTAAGTTTGAGGAAGCTCTCCAGGCTAAAAAAGATAAAAAGGGTGTCAAATATGATACTGAACTTACTGCAGGAGATTTAAAAGAACTTGTTGAAGAGTACAAGAAAATAATACAGGAGGAAAAAGGAACTAGCTTTCCTCAGGACCCAAAAGAACAGCTAAAAATGGCTATAGATGCTGTTTTTCGTTCCTGGAACAACAAGAGAGCAATCACCTACCGTAACCTTCATGACATACCTCACAGCCTCGGAACTGCTGTAAATGTCCAGGCAATGGTTTTTGGAAACATGGGTGATGATTCAGGAACAGGTGTCGCATTTACGAGAAGTCCTTCGACTGGGGAAAATGAGTTCTATGGAGAATACCTCACAAATGCTCAGGGCGAGGATGTTGTAGCTGGAATAAGGACACCGAAGCCAATTTCTGAGCTAAAAAAGGAAATGCCTGAAATCTACGAGCAGTTAATGCAAATAAGAGAAAAGCTTGAAAAGCACTACAGAGATATGCAGGATATAGAGTTTACATTCCAGAAGGGAAGGCTCTACATGCTTCAGACCCGAACTGGTAAGAGAACTGCGGCAGCTGCTCTTAAGATAGCAGTTGACATGGTAAATGAGGGACTTATAGATACAAAGACAGCTGTAGTAAGAGTTGAGCCTCAGCAATTAGACCAGCTTCTTCACAAACAGCTTGACCCGAAGGCAAAGGAAAAAGCAGAGCTTATTGGAAAGGGACTCCCAGCCTCCCCGGGGGCAGCAGTGGGTAGAGTGGTTTTTGATGCTGATGCTGCTGTTAGAGAGGTAGAAAAAGGGGAAGCTGTAGTTCTCGTTAGAACAGAGACATCACCTGAAGATATCCAGGGTATGGCAGTGGCACAGGGTATACTTACAGCTCGAGGTGGAATGACTTCTCATGCTGCAGTGGTTGCTAGAGGCATGGGCAAATGTTGTGTAGCAGGTTGCGAAGACATAAAAGTATTTGAAGATAAGGGATATTTTACTGTGGATGAGAAAAAAGTTAAAGAAGGTGACTGGATTACACTTGATGGTTCTACAGGGGAGGTATTTCTTGGAAAACTACCTGTTGTAGACCCTGAGATTACCGGTGATTTTGAAATATTTATGAAATGGGTTGATGAATATAGAAAGATTGGAGTAAGGGCTAATGCTGATACCCCCAGGGATGCAGAAGTTGCTAGAAAATTTGGGGCTGAGGGAATTGGACTTTGTAGGACAGAGCATATGTTCTTTGAAGAAGGTAGAATAAAAGCAGTAAGAGAAATGATAGTTGCAAGCAGTGAGGAAGAAAGAAGAAAAGCTTTAATGAAGCTTTTACCGATGCAGAAAAATGATTTTATAGAGATATTTAAGGTAATGGAGGGACTTCCTGTAACAATAAGACTCCTGGATCCTCCTTTGCATGAGTTTCTTCCTACTGAAGATGAGGCAATTAAGGAGATTGCAGATGACCTTGGAATTGAGTTCAGGGAATTAAAAGCCACCGTTGTTGCTCTTCATGAAATGAACCCGATGCTTGGGCACAGGGGGTGCAGGCTTTCGATAACTTATCCTGAAATTTCTGAGATGCAGGCAAGAGCTATATTTGAAGCTGCTGCTGAGCTTACTAAGAAAGGCTATAAGGTAATCCCTGAGGTTATGATACCAGTTGTTAGTCATGTTAAGGAAATTAAGATATTGAAAGAGCAAATTGTAGCAATAGCTGAAAAGGTAATGGAGGAATATCACGTTAAGTTCGAGTACAAAGTTGGTACGATGATCGAGGTCCCAAGAGCCTGCATTACTGCAGATGAAATTGCAAGTGAAGCAGAATTCTTTAGTTTTGGAACAAATGATTTGACCCAGCTAACCTTTGGATTCTCAAGGGATGACTTTGGAAAGTTTTTACCTGATTATCTGGAGAAAGGAATTTTAGAAAAGGACCCATTTGCGACGCTTGATAGAAAGGGTGTTGGTGAGCTTGTTAAAATTGCAGTAGAAAAGGGAAGAAGAACAAGGAAAGATATCAAAATCGGAATCTGCGGGGAACATGGAGGAGATCCAAGCTCTGTGGAATTCTGCTACTTGATTGGACTGGACTATGTAAGCTGCTCTCCATATAGAATTCCTATTGCAAGGCTTGCTGCTGCCCAGGCTGCTTTAAAAGAGGAAAAGGAGAAAGAAGAAGCAAAAGCAGCAAGCTAGAAGAGCTGAAACTACCAAAATAAAAAAGGAAACGGGTTAGAGAGTAAGACAAGGTAGGGAGTAGTTAGAGATTATTAAAAGAGACAAAAAGGGGAAAGAAAGTAAAGAAAAAATAACAGTGATGGCAAGGAGTAGTTTATAGTTATGGAGTATTAAGAGGGGAAGAAGAGACAATATAAATGACAGAAAAGACGACATAAATTTAGGTGTATTAAATTGAGTTTCTTTTTAAGGTTCATTTTTGGCTCTCTGGGGTGCATCATACCAGAGAGCTTTTCTTTTTTGACACCTTAAGCACCTTAAAATAGTACAAGTAATTTTGTCAGTGCTATAATAATATCTCTAAAGTGTCTAAACCTTAAAAGGAAAAGGTCTTTAGCGTGAGTAGAAACCTTAAAGACGGAGAAGTAGAAGAACTAAAAGCTAGAGCTGACATACACAGTATTATTTCCAGCTATGTAAATCTAAAAAAAACTGGAAAGAACTACACAGGACTTTGTCCTTTTCATAAGGAGAAAACACCTTCCTTTACTGTTGACCCTGCAAAACAGCTTTTCCACTGTTTTGGATGTGGAGAAGGTGGAGATGTGATAAGTTTTATTATGAAGATAGAAAACATGGAGTTTATCGAAGCAGTTGAATTTCTAGCCAAAAAGGTAGGCTACGATTTAAAGTATGTCTATTCAGGTTCTAAGGACTATTTGGAATTCACAAAAGTAAAAACAAGGCTCTTCGAGTTAACCGAGCTAGCAAAAAAATACTATAACTATCTTCTTTTTAATACTAAAAAAGGCTCTCTGGCACTCGACTACCTTTCTGGAAGAGGATTTAATAGAGAAATACTGGAGCAATTTGAGGTGGGCTATAGTTTAAATAGCTGGAGAGGTTTTTCAGATTTTGCGAAGAGGAGGGGCTTTACAAGTAAAGAGCTTCTGGAGTGTGGCCTTGCAATTGAGAGTAGGAGAGGTGAGGATGAGGTATATGATAGATTTAGGGGAAGAGTAATGTTTCCTATAAAGGATGTTTCCGGAAACACTATTGGTTTTGGGGGGAGAATCATTCCTGGTGTTGAAAAAGTTATGAGAGAATCTGCAAAGTACATAAATAGTCCAGAAACCAGGATTTATTCAAAGAGCAGAAGTCTCTACGGTATATTTGAAGCTAAAAATCAAATTGTAAAAGAAGACAGAGTATTAATTGTAGAAGGGTACACTGATGTAATTGCGCTCCATCAGCATGGTATAAAAAATGTAGTTGCCAGCCTTGGAACCGCTCTCACCTTAGAACAGATTGGAATTCTTGGAAGATTTACAAGAAATGTGGTACTGGTATTCGATAGTGATGAGGCAGGAATTAATGCTTCTCTCAGGGGAATGGAAAGGCTTATGGAATACAACCAGAAGCTTGACCTATATCAGGAAAACAACATAGACATAAGTGTAGCTATACTGGAAGAGGGCTACGACCCTTCAGATTTTGTGTTGAAAAGGGGGAAGGATGACTTTCTAAAGAGGGTAGAAAATCCGATAAATATAATTGATTTTACCATGGATATGATTTTATCAACATACGACATTTCAACATTGAATGGAAAGCTCAGGGCAAGTGATAAATTACTGGATTTTATAGCGACAATTTCATCAAAAATTATTCAGGAAGAGTGTGTAAAGAAAGTTTCGCAAAGGCTAGATCTAAGAGAGAGTTTGCTATTTGAAGAGCTACTTAAAAAGATAAGCGCTGGATCCTCTGGCTTTCGAGGAGATGGTCAGAGGATATGGAGCTTTGTAAAAGCTGAAGAGAGTGCTGGAGATACTTCTGTAGCTAAGAGTCTTAGAAATCTTGAAATAGAAGCATTGAGAATGCTTATAAAAGGGTCAGGTGGAAAGCATTTAGAGGAGGTTGTAAACCTGGGGGAGAAGTATTTCAGATTTAATGATACTAGAAATCTATACCTGGTAGCAAGAAAAAAGATAGAATCTCTGGCTAGGGAAGGTGGAAAAATAAACTTTCCTTTGGAAATTTCGTCTCAAGAAATAAGAAGCATATGTGATTTGCTATTCAGGGAAAGGGGAACTATAAGGAAAGAAAAAAGAAAAGAGGTAGAAAAAGAAGCAGGAAGAAAAGTAGAAAGAGGAATACCAGAAGAGACAGGAGAGGAAAAAAGAAAAGAAGTAGAAAAAGAAATAGAAGAGATTGATAAACTTTACAACAGTATTGTTTTTAGTGAAGCTATTTATAAGGACGAAGAAGCTGTCTTAAGGGAAATATTGAATAACCTAAAGCTCGTTTTCATCTCTGATGAGATTGCAAATCTAAGAAAAAGAATGCTTGAGATTGAAAGTAAAAGAAAAAGATTGGAGCTTGAGCGTGGTGTAGATATGGATGTGGAAGATATGGATGTGGATAGGGATGTGGAAAGGGATGTGGATAGGGATGTGGAAAAACACAGGCTTGAGAAAGAGTACGACGAGCTATATAAGAAACTAATAGAGCTTGAAAATGAAAAGCTAAAACTAAAGAATCAAAGTTAGAATCAGGGTTAGAGCCTATAAATTTAGCTTAGTTGGTTAGCTTAGTTGGAAGAGGTATAAGGTAGTGGTAGAAAAAATGTAAGAAAGAAGTAGACATTAGTAAAATTGTGTATATAATATATTAGCCGATAATTTGGCTAGGGTTAATGAAGTCTATTTATTCGAGGTGATTTTAATATGAAAAGAGGGTCTGAGTTCAGGCTCGAAGAAGTAAGAGAATTAATAAATAAGGGAAAAGAAGAGGGCATACTTACAACTGAAGAAATTAGCGAGGCTTTGTCTGAGCTTGATTTAACCAAGGACCAGATTGAAAATATATACGATGTCATCCAGAATCTTGGAATAGAGATAGTTGATGAGGAAGATGAAGATATAGACAGCATCATTGAAAAAAAGAGGGAAGAGGATCTTTTAAGCCAGAAGCTTGATCTTAGTATTAAGTCTCCTACAAATGATCCTGTTAGGATGTATCTTAAAGAAATTGGAAAGGTAAGACTCTTGACTGCTGCTGAGGAGGTCCAGCTTGCAAAAAGGATTGAAAAAGGCGATATGGAGGCTAAAAGGAGACTTGTTGAAGCTAACCTAAGACTGGTAGTAAGTATTGCCAAGAAATATGTTGGAAGGGGTATGCTTTTCCTTGACCTTATTCAGGAAGGAAATCTTGGTCTAATAAGAGCTGTTGAGAAGTTTGATTATAAGAAGGGATATAAGTTTTCTACTTATGCTACATGGTGGATAAGGCAGGCGATTACAAGGGCAATTGCCGACCAGGCAAGAACTATTAGAATACCTGTTCACATGGTTGAGACTATAAATAAGCTAATAAGAGTTCAAAGACAACTTCTTCAAAAGCTTGGAAGAGAACCCACTCCCAAAGAAATAGCAAAGGAAATGGGTATTTCTCAGGAAAAGGTAAGGGAGATTATGAAGATTTCGCAGGAGCCTGTATCTCTTGAAACACCAATTGGTGAAGAGGAGGATAGCCATCTTGGTGATTTTATTGAGGACTCTGAGGTTGAGGCACCTGCTGACGCTGCTTCCTTTACAATGCTTCAGGAGCAGCTTCAAGAGGTTTTAAACACGCTTAGTGAGAGAGAAAGAAAGGTTATACAGCTTAGATTTGGGCTCCAGGATGGACACCCAAGGACACTGGAGGAAGTTGGGAGAGAGTTTGGTGTAACCAGGGAAAGAATAAGACAGATTGAGTCCAAGACTTTAAGTAAACTAAGACATCCAAGTAAGAGTGCTTCGCTTAAAGACTTTCTGGAGTCTTAATGGTGCTTTTAATGTGGACTTTCTTGATGTGAGTGTGGTTTTTTACTTATAGGTGGGTTACTAGGTGGGTTACTGAATCTGCTTTCTATGCTTAGCGAATTGATTGGATGCAGGATGCAAGGGTGTATTTTCTTGGGTTTATTTCTTGAAATAAGCTTATTATATTAATATAATACTACAGTTGGCGAAGATACTCGTTTTAGTTACTTAATTTGGTGGTTCGCTCCCCGATAGCTCAACGGTAGAGCATTCGGCTGTTAACCGAAGGGTTGTAGGTTCGAATCCTACTCGGGGAGCCATTCTGAGTGGCCCTCCTCTTAGACAATATTCGCACACTCCCTTTAAGGTTTGAAAATACCATAATTGCAAAGAATTGAAGGAGACTATCCCTTTCGACTTGCCCCAGTCTTCGGCTTTGGCTATGTCCTCGCCTTCGCTCCCTTCATTTATGGTTTTATAAATAAGGGAGTTTTCAATCTATCTTTTCAATAATCTGGCAAGGAAAAAAGAAAAATTAAGGTATTCGCCTAGGCTCGTCCACGCTTCCCGATTGGCATCAGGAAGCAAGCCCAAAAAACCCCAAAGCAAAGCCACCACGATGTTGACCCCCCCCCCCACAAAGACAATGGGGGACCATAATACCCCAAGG
>JACIXO010000005.1:9850-14960 GCA_014360385.1 Actinomycetota bacterium
CAGGAAGCAAGCCGAAAATCCCACATCGCAAGGCTCGCACTTGCTTCCCCCACCCACCAGCAGTCACAGTCGGTCAGCTTAAGCCCCTTCGGGTCTTCTGCAAAGCCCTTTGTGTGCCTGCTCCCCCATTGACAGTGATTCTATAGAAATTAAATTTGACCCATAAAAATGGAAAATTTGTTAATATTTTCCTTGACTTTCTCTGATTTTCTCTTCATAATCCAATTATAAAAACCTTCTCATCCAAATCTAAAAGTGTAACCAATATGAAAGACGAAATAATGACCATCAAAAACCTCTCCCACTATCTGAAAATTAATGAGAAAACTATCTACAAGCTCGCTAAACAGGGAAAATTGCCAGGTGTCAAAATCGGAGGGATGTGGAGATTTAAAAAAGAGGCTATTGATAATTGGATGATGAATGCCGGCAAACAAATTATGGAGATGAAAAATGATTCTGATTGAAGATATAATAAAACCCAGGAAAGAAATTGTTGAAGGAAAATTCCAGGGAGTAATACAATCCCATAAGGTGGACAGCGTTGAGGATCGACTTGAAAGTAATCCTGAAAAGCTTTTCAGAGTAACATACATATCATCAGCATTAAAAAGGGCATTAGAGCGAGTAAACGAAAAACTTACAGGTGTTTCCAACCAGGGAGCGGTATTAATTGTTGGACCCTATGGTGCAGGAAAAACCCACGGGCTAATAACTTTATATCATATATTAAAAGAACCTCAAATTGCCAAAGACTGGCTAAGAAATTGGAAAATTAATATTGATTTACCTTCTTCCACAAAAACCTGCATAATTTCAACCCGTAGATATGATGTAGATTTTCTCTGGGAACCTATATTTTCCAAATTAGGCAGACAGGATATGCTAAGCGAAATTAAGCGATTTCCTACCGTTGACCAGATTGAGGAAATTGTTGGTGATGAGACCTGTGCCATTTTTATTGATGAAATAGAAAATTGGTATGGATCATTTGACCCTGAAAAACAGGCGGACCTAATTGAAAGAAATGAAACCTTTTTAGAACATCTTTTCGAGGTTGCTAACGACCCGCATAGAAAACTACTAATATTTGTGACTTTTCTTGAAGAAAAAGAAGGTTTGAAAAAAATCTTAAATCGCACAAAACCGGTAAGAATTGATGTAAGCGCCACTTATGATAGAGAAAAGATTGTCCTGCATCGTCTTTTCGAAAACTCTGATAAAAAAGACTTAGACAAAGTTGAAGAAGTCATCCAGGGTTATGTTGATAAATATTCTAAACCAATAAAAATTGAAAATCCATACAGTTATAAACAGAGAATGATTGACACATATCCTTTTCATCCTTTAGTTTTAGAATCTTTAGCCCAGATTTACGAAGCAGCCACTGAAAGACAAGATATTCGGGGAATGATGAATGTTTTAGCGGATATGGTAAAAGACAATTTTTACAGAAAAGATCTTCTCTTGATCTGTGATTTAGACGAGAATGCCTTTAGGGGTATAGACCTCCGATTAGTAGAGAAGTATAACTATGATCTTGAGAGGGTAAAGGATATCTCTTATGGAAAAGATATATTGAAATCCATTTTAATCTTTACCTTAAATGATAAAACAATAGGAGCAACCGAATCTGATATTCTTCTTTCTGTTTTTAGCCCGACTCAAGGAGAAACTCTAAATGCGCTTATTATGGATCTGGAAAACATATATGGAAAGCCACACTATCTTCACAAGGAAGGAGATTTTTATCTTTTTAAGCACGATTTAAATATCTTTGCTCTTCTAGAAAAAGAAAAGAAAAATATTACTGAGGAAGACATAAAAAGTAAAGTCGCTGAAATTACAAAAAAAGATGTGTTTGAGAACAGAGTGTTTATCTACGGATTCGAAAATATTCCTGATGACAATAAAATAAAAATGGTAGTTTCTTTGGAATCCTGGGGTGAAAACAATAGCTTAAAAAACGAATTAGCTGATTTCTATCAGGGTAAAAATTGGCAAAACACTTATATCATTATTTTGCCCGAAGGCACAGGTATTCTATCGTCCTATGAAATTAAGGAAAGGACAAAAAGACTTTTAGCAGGGGAGCTTCTGCAAAGGCAAGTCGAGGACAAAGATAGAAAAATACAAAAGTTGATTTCTGAAGAAAGAGAGCAGATAGCAGAGAAGATAAAAGCCTCATATGGACGTATTGTAAAATGGGCGACAAGGGAAAAAGAACTTGTTCCAAGATTAATTAATGTCACTCCAGACATTAGTGCAATTAGGGAAAAGGCTGGAAGTGATTCTTCCTTGGTTAGTGATTTTGTGATCCAAGAGGTAAAAGACAAAGCTGAAGGAGTAAGGCTTGAATTCCTGATAAACGATTTTAAAAAGTTCAGACGATTCCCACAAGTTTTGGATGACGAAGTCATTTTCGGTGCTATAAGAAACCTTCATCGAGATAAGAGAGTTGTAATCCAAGGTGATAGGGGAAAGTGGTATATTGATGAGATACCCAGAAGTCTGGAAAATAGCTATGTTATTTTTGACCCAAAATATGCACCGCAAGATGTAATAGTCGAGACAGTAGAAGGAGAAATTCGAGAAGGCGAAGAACAAATAGAAGAGAAGGAATCCACAAGAAAGACAGAACTAGAAGTTGAAAGGAGAGAGAGGAAACTACTTCAGCTAAAAGGAAACTCACCTCGTGTCATATTAAGCCAGATTGAAGCAAGGACACAAGAGAAGGATTTGTTCACTGAAATAAACATCAAGTATCAATTTGCTAAGGAACTCTCAAAACAGGAAATTATGAAATTCATAAAACAACTCCCTCAAGAAGAAGCTGAAATCGAGGGAGAAGTAGAACTATGGAGAGGAAATGAAACTTGATACCGATTTCATAGTATCACTCATAAAATCTGAAAATCCAATTTACTCGGTTTGGGAGAGTCTGCTTAATATCTGGCTTAACAACACAGATAGCGATTTGAAAGAGTATTATTATCATGGTGAAGAGGATGCCTTTTTATTCGAAGATTTCCTTTTAAAAACTTATGATGAATTTTTTACAAGTCACCTCCCCAAAGCCTGTTTGAATGAGCCTTCGCTATTTCAGAAGGAAACTCATAATGTATGTTTTATAGTAATGGATGGAATGAGTATTCGTGAAGGCGTTTTGATATTTAACGCCTTACAAAAACAAGGAATTGCACCCAAAATGAGCTACTTTCTCTCTGGCATTCCATCAGATACACAAAGTTTTAGAGAAAAAATTAAGGTTGATTTATCAGGTAAGGATAAGTTTGTAGAGATCAATAATCCTAAGAAGATTAGAATTTCTGAGGGAGAGTGTTATATTTGGTCCTATTTTCCTGATGTTTTGTTAGATAAAATTCAGGTAGGTCATACAGTAATATCAGACTTAGAGAATATGTATAAAACTTCAGAAAAAATTATTTTGGAGGTTTTGGAGAGGATTAATATAAAAAAGATTATCATCCTTTCTGACCATGGTTATATCCGCTCAGAACCGGGATTTTCCTTTTCAGTTTCTGATCCCGCAAAGAAAAAATTGAAAGAAGCCTTTGGAAGTTCACGATATATTCCAATGGATAAAGCTGACCTTTCAGATCTTGTTCAAGCAGGTTTGGTGGTAGATTTTGCAGGCTACTGGCTTGTTAAGTCCCGATACATCTGGCCTCTGCCGGGGAGATACAACATTTATCTTCATGGTGGCATAAGCCTTAATTATGGAATGTTTTGTACCTGTCATAGAGGTAGAAAGATGAAATCAATTAGAGAACTGAACCTTAGAGAAAATGAAATAAAGGCTTTACAGGAACTAAAGAAAAGAATCTGTGAAAGATTTCCTGATGCTGAGATTATTCTTTATGGTTCAAAGGCAAGAGGAGATGCTAATGAAGAGTCGGATATTGATATTCTGATTCTTATCGACTCCCAGATTAACAGAAAACTAAAGGAAGAAATAACTGAAATTACATATGATATTGAATTAAAATATGATGTCGTTTTTGGAAATATTATAGAAAATCGTGACTTTTGGAAATCTCCTTTAGGCAATGCTATACCTCTTCACTGGAATATTGATAAAGAAGGAATTCGCTTATGAAACAGGAATTTATTGATTTAGCAAAGTATCGGTTAGAAAAAGCAAGAAATACACTGTCCGATGCTAAAAAGTATATAAATAATGCTACCTTAGAATCTACGGTAAACCGCATTTATTATGCTATGTTTTATGCGGTTAATGCACTCCTGATAACTAAGGGCTTAGCGTCCTCAAAACATTCGGGTGTTCTAGCGCTTTTCAATGGAGAGATTGTAAAAAAGGGACTAATAGAAAGGCGATTTGGGAAGTTTTATTCTGACATGCTGAATATCAGGCAAGAAGGAGATTACAAAGATTTTGTAAAATTTGAGAGAGAAGATGTAGAAGAATGGCTTAAAAAGGCAGAGGAATTTATAGCAAAGATCGAGGAAATAACTTTGAAGATGATTGAGGAAAGAAAATGAAGAAGGAATATAAACTTCAAATTAAAACTCCTTTGTGGACAGGAGATATTGATACAAATAGCAATGTGCTCCAACCTACCGGAATTATAGGTTCTTTAAGATGGTGGCTGGAGGCTGTTATCAGGGGAATGGATAAGTCTGCCTGTGACCCTGCTGGAGATGATAGGTGCCCGAGGCAAGTAACTAAGAATAATCAGAAAGTTATACAATATTGTTCTGCATGTCTTATATTTGGAGCAACTGGGATTAGAAGAATGTTTAGGCTGGAAATGAATGGTGGGGTAAAGCTATTTGATGGTGGAGCAATAAACATAAAACCAAATAGTAGAAATAGAGGATGGTATTTAGGAAGTGGGCTTATTGGACAGATTGATTTACATGTAATTCCTCTGGATAGAGATTTTGATGAAAATCTCATACTCATACCTTTGGTTATTGCCACTAATTGGGGTGGTATAGGAGTCAAAACACAGCATGGGTATGGGGTAGTCGAGATTGAAAACAAAATGGAATTAAAGTTTGAGGACTTTGAAAGTGTGCTTAAAAGAATCTTTAAAAAAGATCGTATCAAAAATTTGAATATTGA
>JACIXO010000050.1 GCA_014360385.1 Actinomycetota bacterium
CTGTTGGCCTTGAAAATCTTGACAACCTTGACCCTGAGTTTTATAACCCTGAGGGTGTTGAGCTTGGCGGAATAATTTATGGGGGGAGAGATTCAGATACCTGGGTTCCTGTCCAGGAAGCGTTTGATTGGGTTCATGGAATCATAACGATGGGAGCATCAATAGAATCAGAAACTACAGCTGCAACTCTTGGGAAAACAGGGGTGAGGAAATTCAACCCTATGTCAAATCTTGATTTCCTGTCTATCCCTATTGGAGATTATGTGAGGATGAACCTGGAATTTGGTCAATCACTAAAGAGACCACCAAAGATATTCAGTGTAAATTATTTTTTAAAAGATGAAAGCGGAAGTTATCTTAACTCAAAGTTAGATAAAAGAGTGTGGTTAAAATGGATGGAATTAAGAGTTCACAATGATGTTGAGGCTACAGACATTGGTATAAGTTTGATTCCGAAGTATAATGATTTAAAGTTACTGTTTAGTCAAATACTTGGTAAAGAGTATAAGGAGGAAGAGTACATAAAGCAGTTTACCTTAAGGATACCTGAAAATATCTCAAAGATACACAGGATTAAGGGAATCTATTGCGAAATGGGAGAAAGTGTTCCTGAGATATTATTCAAAGTCCTGGAGGAACAGAGAAAGAAATTGGAGCACTTAAGAGAAAAATATGGTGATTATATATCGCCATACAAATTTCAGTGATTTAAATTCAGATTAACTTTTCTACACGTCAAATTTATATATCACAAGTCCACTTGCAGGTTTTGGATGGAAGTATGTTGACTTTTGGGGTAGCAGTATTCCTTTAAAAGCCAGTTTTATAATTTCGTTGATGGAAAGTGGGTTTATGATTATTGCTATATCGAAAAATCCTGTATTTACTTGCTTAATAACCTCGTCTATGGAGTGAGAAAACTCTATCTTTTGTATGTGGTAATCATCGAGTAATTTACCTAATAAAAGATTGTGAATTATGTTAACATCCAGGCTTTCATAGTCCAGGTCTATTTTTTCTCTTTCAGGGTGCAGCTCTTCGATGTTTACTTTCAGAGTAGCAAAACATCCTCTTCTTTCTTTGGAGTAGATGTAAAAAGTTTTTTTTCCTCTTGATTTGCTGTGATAAAGTTTTTGCGTTATTTCTGTAGCACAGGGTGTGTTAAAAGGCTCTATAGAGAATATGGGGCTTATTTTATAAAGTATTGGCTCTATACCAGAATAAAGTTCAAATTTCAGAGCTCTATGCACAGGAAGGACATTTATTCCTTCCTGACTACTGTCTACGTAAAGAGTTAATACATAACTTTCTGGTGAGTTTTCTGGCAAAAAATTTGATAAATTTTCGATTCTGGTTTCAGCTTCAGTTTTAGTTTTTGTTTTATTTTTATCTTTATATCTTACGTTTTTACATTCATTTTCGTATGCCAGGGAAGTCTCGTATCTATGGTGTCCATCAGCAATAAGAAGATTTTTATCTTTCATAATATTAACGATTTTTTCTGTTACAGCGGAATCAGATATTTTCCAGAGTTTAAAATTAAGCGAAGAATCGTATTGTGCATTTGTGACTAAATAAGGTGCTCTTTTATCTTTTTGTGCTTCAAGTATTTTGACTAGCTCTCCTTGGGGGTCGTCGTATATAGTATATACAGGCTCAAAATTTGTTCTGCAACTTCTTAAGAGATTAAGCCTGTCTTTCTTGGGTAGCGACATTGTTTTTTCGTGAGGGAATATTTTCTTAGAACTATATGGTTCTACTTTAGTGATGCCGAAAAAACCAACCAGTTTCTTAGTTGTGCCCTTGGCGGTATACTTTTCTTCGAGAATATAAAAGGAGCTTTTATTGTCTACGATCAGTATTTTTTGTCTTAACCACTCCTCTAGGATTTGCCTGGCGGCATTATATCTATTTTTTAAGCCCCTTTCTTCTGGTAGAATTAAATTAACGATATTGTAGGGACTCAGTCGGAATAGGTTCTTTCTTTCTTCGGAGGATATAACATCATAAGGCGGAGAGATAACATACGAGATATCGGAGATTTTGTCGCAATTATAGAGAACTCCCCTAAATGGCAGGATATCTACCATGTTTATGCTCCTCTTTTTTGTGTTTGATTCATTTTATCATTTTATGATTGATTCGGACTTAAATAGTATTCCAATTAGTATTCCAATTTTTTAACATTCAATTACATTCTGTTCGGAATTGTGCACGAATTATAACAGTATTGGTGCTTATTTTCAATTTTGTTATATTTGTTGTCTATAAAATCAAGCTGTATAGGCTTTTGATGGTCTTCTAATAACCTACTCTTGTTTTAACCTTAGCTTGTTTTGCTGATTTTGGTATTGTTTTTGCCAGAAAGTCTTTTCTTTGCCCACTAATATTCTTGCTAGTGTTCCTTTGCATTTGTTACTGATCTATAAATGTTAAATTCTAAAGATTTTTAAGGTCATTTTTTGCATTTATTATATTTGTCTTATTATGTTTGTAACTTTTTTTTCAATGTTGACATTAAATCAATTGTTAGGTTAGTATATCTTACGTTTAGTTATTTTTAATAACAGGATTTTGCCTCGGTCATCCCATTAAAGTGGCTGGAGGGGCATTTTTTATTGAGAAGACATTTAAAATTTTTTAAGGATACTTTATGGAAATAGAGATTATTGAGAATGTCTTCAAGTATAATGAAGCTCAGGCATCCACAAACCGAGAGATTTTTAAAGAAAACAATATAGTGGTTTTTAACCTTCTCTCTTCCCCTGGTGCAGGAAAAACATCTCTTATTTTGGAAACTCTTAAACGGCTAAAAAACAGGCTAAATATAGGAGTTGTTGAAGGTGATATATCATCTACTCATGATGCTATGAAAATCAAGGAGTATATAGATGAAGTTGTTCAAATTAACACCGGGGGTACATGTCACCTGAATGCTACTATGGTGGCTAAAGCTATTGAAAAGTTGGATCTTAAGGATTTGGATGTTCTTATAATTGAGAATGTAGGAAATCTCATATGTCCAGTAAGTTTTGATCTTGGTGAGGACTTTAAAGTACTGGTTTCGTCTGTTTCTGAAGGCCACGACAAACCTGTAAAATATCCACCTATATTTGTAAGAAGCAATTTAATTCTCTTGAACAAAATTGATTTGCTAAATGGAAGCGATTTCGACACTAGCCTCTTTGAGGGTAAGGTTACCGAGCTCAATCCAGGTGTTCAGATAATTAAGTTATCATGTAAGACTGGTGTAGGAATTGACGAGTGGATAAAGTGGCTTGAAGCCCGAGTGTCTGGAAAAATCCTGAATGTGAGAGAATTTTCTAAAAATTCTAAATAAATTTTAAATAGCAATATTGACAATACCTCGTGCAAATGGTAGTTTTGTTACAATCTTATTACAAGTCGCAAGCCTTTTGAGAATGAGAAATATTAACAAGTTATTGTAAGGTTTTAAGCATTGAAAAAGGGGGGGAATGGATGCTTTATAAGATTTTGCCCAGAGACAGTTACCAATCCTTTGTGGAGAATCTCATCAGGAATTTTGATTTCATTGGTCCAAAGAGAAAAGACAAAGCCACTCATGAATTTACGAAAATAACCTCTTTCGGAGAGCTGGATTTATCCTATAAGAAAACTACAATTCCGCCTGCTAAACAAATTTTGTTTCCCTCAACTGAAGAAATAGTGGAATACAGAAGAGAAGATAATAGTATCGAGTTTAGACCAGTAGTTGAACATAGCTTAAAGCTTCTTTTTGGGGTTCACTCCTGTGATATAAATGCAATAAACTTCCTTGACAAGGTTTTCTCTACAGATTTTTCAGATGACAATTATCTCTCTAAAAGAAGAAATATGGTAATAATTGGAACAGATTGTGAACCAAGGGAGACCTGCTTTTGCCTGGCGATGGGGAAGGAGTATGTTACGGCTGGATTTGATTTGTTTCTTAGTGAGCTCACAAACAGATACTTTGTAAGGGTAGCTACTTCACAAGGAAATAAGTTGATTGAAAAATATGCATCAGGGATATCTAGCGCAGGTGAAAAAGACTTTAAGGAATATAATGAAAAAATTGGTGATTTCAGGAAGAAGTTTAAATTATCTCCTGATGCCAAAAGTTTTTATGATAATTTTGACTTAATATATAACGATGAAGAATTCTGGAAAAAGGTTGCTAAAAACTGCTTCAGCTGTGGTTCGTGCTGTCTTGTTTGTCCCACCTGTTTTTGCTTTAATGTACGAGATGAAATTGAGCTTAACCTAAAAGAGGGAAAGAGAATAAGAGAGTGGGATTCCTGCATGATACCTGAATATGGTCTGGTTGCTGGTGGTCATAATTTCAGGCCAACCAAGGAAAACAGGCTCAAACAAAGATATCAGTGCAAGCTAAAAACATTCGTAGATAAGTTCAATACATATGCCTGTGTTGGCTGTGGAAGGTGTATAGAAACTTGCCTAGCCAACATTAGCATAGCCAGTGATATTGATTCAGTTAGAAAAGAGGTGACTGTATAGAATGGAGTTAAAGATGAAAGAAAAAGAGAGCAAAAAAACAATCTATGTTCCTGATATTGCAAAGATAACCCGAATAGAAGAAGTTACACCTACTGAGAAGCTTTTTAATATTGTATTTGAGGAGCCGAAAAAGCAGGAAGAGTTTAGCTTTAAGCCAGGACAATTTGTGGAGCTTACTGTTTTTGGTGTGGGAGAAGCTCCTTTTTCTATAACTTCTAATCCTAATAATAAGGAGTATTTCCAGCTCTGCATAAGAAACATAGGAAATGTTTCTGGTGCCCTTCATAGAATGAAGGAAGGTAGCAAAGTCGGAATAAGAGGTCCTTTCGGAAATGGTTACTTCCCATATGAGAAAATGAAAAATCATAATGTTTTGATCATCGCAGGGGGTTTAGGATTGGCACCTCTAATGTCGCTTATAAGATACATTCTCGACAGTAGAGATGATTATAAGGAAATAATGATAATTTATGGAGCTGTCAATCCTGCTAGTATATTATATAAAGAGGACATAGGTGAGTGGTGCAAGAGAGATGATATAAGGGTATGTCTTACAGTTGATAATCCTGATGATAAGTGGACAGGAGAGATTGGAGTATGCACTAATCTTATTCCCAGGGTAGATTTTCCTCCTGAAGACACTAAGGTTGTAGTTTGCGGGCCACCGGTAATGTATAAATACGTAGTGCAGGAGCTTGAGAAAAAAGAGTTTGCTCCCGAAGACGTTTACCTTTCCCTTGAAAGAAGAATGGAGTGTGGAGTAGGAAAGTGTAATCATTGTCATATAGGAAACAAGCTTTCCTGTGTTGACGGGCCTGTATTTAGCTTATGGGAAATTAAGAACCTAAAGGAGGCTATATAATGAGTGGTAAGCCCAAAGTTGGAATTTTCGGCTTTACTGGATGTGGTGGATGCCAGTTAGAGATTCTAGATGCAGAAGACAAATTAGTAGATTTGGCTAGCGCTGTAGATATCGTTCACTTTACTGAGGCTATTACGGAGCACAGCGATGACTACGAGATTGCTCTGGTGGAGGGCTCCATTTCTACAAACCACGATGTAGAGAGGATAAAAAAGATAGGAAGCATTGCTAAAATCATTGTTGCGATTGGAGCTTGTGCATGTACCGGAGGCTTAAACTGTCTCAAAAATTTATACGGGGTTGAAAAGGCAAAGGAGCTTGTATACGGTGATAAAAAAGACTGGATAGATGCGATTGAAACCAGACCAATAGATGAGTATGTAAAAGTTGACTACTACGCAAGAGGATGTCCGCCTAATAGGTTTGAAATTCTCCAGATAGTGAAAGCCCTCATTCTTGGTAAGAAGCCTGAGATACCAAACTATCCTGTGTGTGTTGAGTGTAAAAGACTAGGGAATACGTGTGTTTACGATTTGGGTATGACCTGCATGGGGCCGATTGCTAGGGCAGGATGTGAAGCAAGATGTCCAAGCAATGGTTCCGGTTGTGAAGCTTGCAGGGGAGTGATAGATGAACCTAATGTAAATGCCCAAAAAGATTTACTAGCTGAGCGAGGTCTAACAGTCGAGGACATAATGGAACAATTCAATCTCTACAATGCTTGTAAGAAACTTGTGTAATTTATATAGCATTTGAAAACATATAGCAATTAGCTAGTAAGTATTTATGTAGTAAATATGAATATGTAAATATATATAAGTACATAAGCACGTATGAATACGTAGTGATAAAATTGGAGATAATTTAAGTTATAGTCTTACGGTAAAGAATTTTAAAAAACAATTGACAGGTGGAGGTTAGTTATTATGGCTAATACTTTTAGTATAAATGTTGAATCAGTATCGAGAGTTGAAGGCCATGGGGATCTGGTTTTAGATGTAAAAAATAAAAAGATAGAGAAACTTCAGTTCAGGATACCTGAATCTCCGCGATTTTTCGAAGCAATGCTGGTAGGTAGAAATTGGGACGAGGCTTCACATATTACTTCTAGGATTTGCGGAATATGCTCGGTAGCACATACTTCTGCTTCTGTTAAAGCTACTGAGAAAGCTCTTGGAATACAGGTGTCTGAACAGACAATAAAATTAAGAAAACTTGTTTATCATCACGAAAACATTCAAAGCAATGCTTTACATGTGTATTTTTTGGCTGCTCCTGATTTTTTTGGAGTAGGAAGTGTGTTTCCCTTGATTGAGACTAATCCTGAGATTGTGAATATAGCCTTAAGAGTTAAGAAGATGGCTAATGATATGGTACGAATTATAGGTGGGAGAGCAGTTCATCCGATAAGAATAGTAGTTGGCGGATTTACAAAACTTCCGACAACTAAGGAAATGGAAGATATGAGAAACATGCTTATATCGGCGTATCCTGATCTGGAAAAGACACTTGAGGTATTGAAGACAGTCAGAATACCTGAGTTTGAAAGAGAAACGGAATACATATCTCTGGCCAATGACTATGAATATGCTCTTTATGAGGGAAATATAAAGTCCACTGATGGATGGGAAATTAATGACCAGGATTACCTTTCAAAGATAAATGAAAAGGTAGTTCAGCACTCAACTGGGAAACATTGCTGGGCTTCTAGGGATTCGTATATGGTCGGGGCGCTTTCAAGGTTTAATAACAACTATGATAAACTATCTGACAATGCTAAAAAGTACGCTTCTGAGTTGGGTTTAAAAGCTCCTTCATACAATCCTTTCATGAATAACATAGCCCAGTTTGTAGAAATTGTTCATTGTGTAGATGACAGTATAAGGTTAATAGATGAGCTTCTGGAAGAAGGTCTTGATGAAGACAAAAAAATGGCTGATATAAAAATAAGGGAGGGAAGAGGAGTAGGAGTTGTAGAAGCCCCTAGAGGTTTGCTTATTCATGACTATACTTATGATAATGATGGAAAAATTTCTAAAGCAAATCTCATTATTCCAACCAATCAAAACTACGCAAATATAGAAAGGGACATGGAAGCTCTTGTGCCGACAGTGATTGAGAAGAGTGAAGATGAGATAAGACTGGCTTGTGAAATGTTGATAAGGGCTTATGACCCTTGCATATCATGCTCTACTCACTTCTTAAATGTGAAGCTCACGAATAAAGAATAAATAGAAATTAATAGATTAAAAATTAAAATAGATTAAGCAAGTGGACTAAGCTCTCATTATGGCAAGTGAGATGGTAAGTATTTTTTGATTTGCTGGTTTTGAATTTGGGTATAGAGCTAAAGACTATGTAGGAGATGTTTCTCAAGAAAGACCAGGGTCTCCAGATGAGTAGTGTGCGGGAAAAAATCAAATGGAATAATTGACTTTATTTGATATCCTTCTTTAAGTAAGGTATTCAAATCTCGTGCGAGAGTGGAAGGATTACATGATACATAGGTGATAAATGGTATGTTCAGTGAGAGGATGAGTTTTATTCCTTTTGGTGTAATACCACTTCGCG
>JACIXO010000051.1 GCA_014360385.1 Actinomycetota bacterium
CCTTCACCTGGAGATGTATTTATAACCTGCGCAAATATTGAAAAGGCACAAAAATACTATGATTATAAACCCAAGGTAGGAATAAAAGAAGGATTAACCAATTTTATAAATTGGTATAAAGATCAGAAGGAAAAAGGGCATTTATAGACAAAATCAGGCCAGGATGTTAAACTTTTTCCAAAGTTATCTAGATCCAAGCAAGATAAATTAATAAAAATTAATAAATCACCTGACCTTTATTTAGCCTTTTTTGAATGTTGAAATAGGAAATATTCTATTAAGATGCTTATTAAGATGTTATCAGAATGACTAACAATCCAGATAGAGGCAATAATAGGAATAAATACAAGGATAAAAACAAAAATAATAATACTGAGATCTCCATTATAATTCCTATATATAATGAAGAAGAGAGTATAGATTTACTTTACTCTCAGTTAGACCAAACCCTTAGTAAATTGGGTCTCTCTTATGAAGTAATTTTAATTGACGATGGTAGCACTGACAACACATATACTAAACTTGTTGAGATACATAAAAGAAACTCGAACTACAAAATAATAAAACTAAGAAGAAACTTTGGCCAAACGGCTGCCATATCTGCGGGGTTTGACTATAGCCGTGGAAATATAATAATAACTCTTGACGCCGATCTCCAGAACGATCCAGGTGACATTCCAAAACTTATTGAAAAAATGAAAGAGGGATATGATATTGTAAGTGGGTGGAGAAAAAATAGAAAAGATAAGTTTTTAACCAGAAGAATTCCTTCCATATTGGCAAACAAAATAATATCCCGAATTACTGGAGTTCACCTTCACGACTTTGGTTGCACCCTTAAAGCATATTCCAAAGACATAGTTAAAAACATAAGTCTTTACGGAGAAATGCATAGATACATTCCTGCAATAGCAAGCTCAGTAGGAGCGAAAATAACCGAAATTGAAGTAAGACATAATGAAAGGAAATTTGGAAAATCTAAATATGGCATTTCCAGAACTATAAGAGTAATCTTGGATATAATTACTATAAAGTTTCTGTTAAGCTTCTCCACAAAACCAATGCAACTTTTTGGTCTGCTTGGGCTCGGTATGGGAGTACTTGGCAGTATTGTAACCCTGTACCTTATCATATTGAGGGTTTTCTTTCAGCAAGAACTGGGTAATAGACCCTTATTCTTAATAGGAATATTCCTTGTGCTTATAGGTATACAATTTATATCTATGGGATTAATTGGCGAAATTAGCATAAGAACGTATCACGAAAGCTGTAATAAACCAATCTACTCAATAAAAGAAATACTTGATTAAAGCACTCAACTATTCATAACTTCATTTTATTCACGATTTTATCTAACTGGTTTTAATTAGAATAAGGACAAGCAACTCAACTGTAAAACTTTCGGAAACTCGTACTTAAATAAGATATGCTTAAATAAGATAAAAAAGGATAAACAAGATTTAAGAGTAATTCTAACAATATAATTTTACAATGATATATTTATTTTATAATGATCTATTATATTAATTTTATATAAAAAATATGAAAAAAAATTATCATCTCCTTAATTTGATTAAAATCTATTTAAGCTATCTCTTTAAAAAAATAAACCTTAGCTACCTTCCCATCAAATTATGGATCGAGCTTACAAACCACTGCAACCTAAAATGCAACCTGTGCCCCAACCAAAAAATTCCCTCAAGTGACAAGGGCTACATGGACTGGGACACATTTAAAAAAATAATAGATGAGGCAGAGGGAAAAGTAAGAGACTTAAACCTATTCCACAGAGGAGAATCTTTTCTTCACCCAAGGCTTTTCGACATGATAGAATACGCAAGCTCTAAAGGATTTATTACCAAAATCCATACAAATGCAACTCTCATTACCCCAAAGAATATAGAAAAAATCTTAGATTCCGGATTAAGCTATATCTCTTTTTCTTTTGATGGCTATTCAAAATCCACTTATGAAAAGAATAGAGGAGACTCTTCTTATGAGAAAACCTTGAATGGAATAATAGAATTCTTAAAAGCAAAAAAGGAAAAACACTGCACCAAACCATACACAGTTCTTCAAATAATGGAATATGATAATAATCTCTCTAAAAGAGATTTTAAAATTCAAAGAAAGAATTTTATAAGAAAACTTAAATCATTACCTCTTGACAGATTTGTAGTAAGAACGCCACACAACTGGGGTGGCCTTATAACCCTTGAACAAAAATCGGAATATGAAAATGATACCGAAAAAGATAAGTACCAGGATAAAAAACTTAAACATAAAATACCTAAACCCAAACTTGCCTGCACCTTTCCATGGTACGCGCTAGTTATTTTATATGATGGGACGGTTCTTCCCTGTCCTCAGGACTTTAATGCAAGGTTAACCATAGGGAATATCAAAAAACAAAGCCTTGAAGAGATTTTTAACGGAAAAAGTTTAAAAGAATTACGCTTCAAATTTAAAAATCGCGATATAGAAAATCTGAAACCATGTGTAAGTTGTGACAGAATTTACAGAAAGACTTTCCTTGGTTTGCCCACTGACTACTTGTTTAATTTCATAAGAGACAATATTCTTTTCTTAAAAATATTCTCTTTTACCCACATTTCTTGCCATCTTATTTACTAATCAAGGTTCACTTTTATAGGAACCTGTGTTAGTATATTTTAAAAACATGTAAATATAAGATAACAAATATTAGACAGCTAATCTTTGAAGAGTAGAGTTTCCTCAGGTTTGTCTACTTAGTGTTTTATTCAAGCGAGAGCACGTACCTTACCAAAACAATCATACAGGCTATTTTAGCCTGCCAAAAATAATATCAAAAGTTCCGTAGAGTTTCCTTACATAAAGTTTCTAATAAAGAAGAGGATAAAATATGAAGGTGCTCGTGACCGGAGGAACTGGGTTTGTTGGGTATAATCTTATAAGCAAACTGGTCCAAAACAACGACCTGGAAATAAGAACAATTGCCCGCTCAGAAGAAAAGGCAGAAAAATTAAAAAAATTTAAAAATGTGGAGATTATTATTGGTGATCTCAAAGATAAAGACCTTATCTACAGAAGCGTAAAAAATATAGATAAAGTGTTTCACATTGCAGCTCTTTTCAGGGAGGCCAAATATCCTGACAGTGAATACTGGAAAGTAAATGTAGAAGCTACCAAAAACCTTCTTGAAGCTTCTCTCGAAAATGGTGTAAAAAGATTTATTCACTGCTCAACCATTGGAGTTGTCGAGGATGTAAAAAAGATACCTGCAAATGAGGAAACTCCCTACCAACCTAAAGACATATATCAGGTAACCAAAACTGAAGGAGAAAAATTAGTACTTCGCTACTATAAAGAACATGGCCTAAACGTCACTATTATAAGACCTTGCGCAATATATGGACCTGGCGATATGAGGCTTTATAAAGTATTCAAGAATATAAAGAAGCGAAGATTTGTCATTATAGGAAACGGGAATACATACTATCATCCGGTATACATTGACAACCTAATCCAGGGATTTATTCTTGCAAGCGAAAATGAAAAGGCAATTGGAGAAATATTTATTATAGGTGATGAGAAATATTATAAACTTATAGATTTTCTAAAGATCATAGCGGATGAGGTCGGAGCTCCTCTTCCTAAAATAAAAATTCCAGCAAAACCAGTGCAGATTCTAGCAACAATAGTAGAAAAAACTTTCATAGCATTTAAAAAAGAGCCACCTATATACAGAAGAAGAGTTGGCTTCTTTACAAACAGTAGAGCTTTTGATATATCAAAGGCAAAAAATATCTTAGGTTATAAACCCTTGATAGATTTTCCTACTGGTGTCCATCTTACAGCAGAATGGTACAGAGAAAATAAACTTTTATAAATTTACACCCATTTATAAACTTACAAACAAACATAATTTAGAAAAAGGTAAGAAAGGTTGAGCAGACAAAGCAAACCAGAAAGAAGGACAAAAATGAAAGAGGAATACCAGCCTGAAATTCAGAAACAACTTTTTAGAAAAGACAAATCAAAGTTTTCTAAATACATTGAATTATTCGTGGGCAAGAAAAGTATTTGGACCCTATTAAAGTATGAACTCATAACTCTTCTTTTCTCTAACATTCCTGGAGCTATTGGAATTCTCTTACGAAATATTTTCTTTCCATTTTTGTTTAAGAAAGTTGGAAAAAATGTAAGCTTTGGTAGAAATTTAACGCTACGCCATCCACACAAAATCTCTATAGACAATGATGTAGTAATTGATGATAACTGCATGCTTGACGCAAAGGGAATAGATAACAATGGAATATCAATACAGAGCGGAACTTTTATAGGGAGAAACTCAATCTTGACCTGTAAAAATGGAAATATAGTGATAGAAAAAAACGTTAATATAGGTTTTAATAGTGAAATATTCTCAGCAAGTAATGTAGTAATTGGAGAAAACACTCTAATAGCCGCCTACGTATACGTTATAGGAGGCGATCATAAATATAACCTTGCAGATAAGCCAATTTCAGAGCAGGGAAGGGTTTCAAAAGGTATCACTATTGGCAAAAACTGCTGGCTTGGAGCAAAAAGCTTAATACTTGACGGAGTAAATGTTGGAAATGATAGTATTATAGGGGCAGGTGCTGTAGTAAATCAGGATATCCCTCCATTTTCAATTGCAGTAGGAATCCCAGCAAGAGTTATAAAAGACAGAAGGACCCAAGAATAGAAAGAATTAAGGATAGAGAAAAAGCTAAAAAAAATAAAATGTCCAAAAGAGCGAGAAGCAAGATATTCTCAGCACTAAGGATATTAATAGCTCTTGGGTTATTAGCTTTTTTGATAAAAACTCAACTAAAAGATTTCTCAAAAGCAATCCAGATCATTAAGTCTGGAGATATTCCTCTTCTAATTCTATCCTTCTCAATGCATTTTTTTGGTATCCTTATCACTACGATAAGGTGGAATATTCTTCTAAGGACACAAAAAATTATCTACTCCAATAGTTTTCTACTCTCCTCAATTCTCATAGGCTTTTTTTTTAATAACTTTCTTCCAACCTCTATAGGTGGAGATATTTACAGAATCTATGACACTTCCAAAGCCCAAAATAGCTCCGTGCCAAAGTCAACATCAGTTATTATCATCGAGCGTCTAATAGGAGTAGCCAGTGCTACCATCTACCTTGTAGCTGCACTTTTTTTAGGCTTTACCCAAATCCAGGTAAATTCTATCGCTACTCCTATTATAATTTTGTTTGTAGTATCAACTTTACTGCTAATTGTTCTACTATTTCCTGAAAAATTTAAGCTGAATTTATTACTTGATAAAATGAGGTTTCTTCACAGATTTAGTGATAAACTAAAGCAAATGTACGATACTTTTATAAGTTTCAAAAAATATAAAATAACAATGGTTGAAACTCTTTTTCTTAGTCTCGCTTTGCAGTTCTGTGTAATACTAAATTATTATTTTTGTGCCAGAGCTTTTGGAATCAACCTGGCTCTCATTAGCTTTTTATTCATAGTACCTGTCGTGGCTACCATCTCCATGATTCCCATATCTATAGGAGGAATAGGAGTCAGAGAAAATTCCCTCGTTTTCTTGATGGTCTCCTTAGGCGCGTCAAACCAAAAATCAGCCATTGTTTCTCTTGTTCTATTCTTGATGCTACTTATCCCAGGAATTGCAGGAGGAATAATTTACGCCGTAAGACCTTACATTGGGAGAAAAACTAAAACTTCAGAATAGTCAAAGCTACTGACCAGGCATTTAAAACTTTGGAAGCATTTCTAATTTCGTGATAAGGACAAAATAACTCTTAAAAGGCTTAAGGCTTAAGCCAATAATTTTTCCTATCCCGAAAAAAATGCTACTAAAACTTTAAAATATATAGCTAATCCAGCAGGGTTTAAACTATAATATAGTAAAATAGGAAAAGAAATATAATTAGTTTTTACTGAATAATTGACTAAAATTTAAAAATTTAAAAAAACTTATGCTCAATGAATTCAAATTTTTTAGAAGACAATGAATTATTCAGCATGAACTATTTAGAAGAATTCAAAATAAGAGACAGGGATAATTGCTATGTGGAAAGGGTATTTATTTAAATTCTTTTATTATGTTTTTTATTTAGTGATTGTAACACTTGCAATAATAATCTTTCTTAGAACAATAAACCCCGAGATTTCAAACCCACTCATAAACTATCACTTAGATAAAATCTTTAAATTCCTCGAGAAAGTCTTTTAGAGCATCTTTCCATTCTCTCATGTAAAATATATTTCTTTTTTCCAGCTTAAAATTCGAAAGAACCGAATAGGAAGGCCTTTTAGCCTTTCTATCTACAAGGTCTTTGCTCTTAATAGGCTCGATATTAACAGGTGCAGCAGACACCTTGCTTAAGTTTATTAAGATATTAAAAATTTCTTTAGCAAATTCATACCAGCTACACTGTCCATTATTAGTAGCATGGTAAATGCCGTACATTTTTGTCTCTATTAAAGAATAAATGCATTCTGCAAGATCCTTACTATAAGTGGGAGTACAGATTTGATCATCTACTACTTTAAGCACGCCCTTGGTTTTAGAATCTTTAGAATTTTTTATAATGGTTTCTACAAAGTTCTTGCCATACTTACTATAAATTCCGGTAGTCCGTATAATATAAAACTTTTCAATAATCTGACTTACTACTCTTTCACCTCCCAGTTTTGATTTCCCATATACGCTAAGAGGATTTGGTTCGTCATACTCAGTATAAGGAGAAGTTTTCTTCCCGTCAAAAACATAGTCTGTACTTATATAAACGAACTCACACTTGTATCTAGAAGCCACCAGAGCAAGATTCTCTGTACCAAGACAATTTACTAGATATGCTTTTTCAGCATTATCCTCACATCCATCAACATCAGTATAAGCTGCGCAGTGTATCACTATATCCGGTTCCACCAAGGAAAACTTATCTTCAACAGCTTTTATATCAGTAATATCCATATCCATGTCAAAGCCAAAAACTTCATGCTTTTTCGGAGCAATATTTATAAGTTCTGAACCAAGTTGCCCTCTACTCCCGGTAATTAGAATTCTCATTAACTCCCTCTAAAGTCCTTAAATTAAATATTCCAAGCTTTCTCTGAAGTATGACACAGTTCTTCAATAAAAATTCTAAAATTCTCAAACTAAATAAAGCTTTCTTTTATAACTAGTTCTTTCTAGTTAAATTATTATAGATTTTTATAGTTTTACTTCTATGCAATAAACTAAGTAGCTTGATTTTGTTCTTCTTTTTCTTCTTTTATTTTATAAAATGGCATACTTATTATAATAAGAGATATAAGCCCAAGAGTCCCACTAAATAGTAGAAGGGTGATATGATAAGTAAATCCAACTTTAATAGAAACCTCAGGATTGAAACCCAGTAGTACAAAAGCAAGAGTAAATGCCCCCTCATAAGTTCCTAACCCAGCAAGAGAGTGGGTGGGAAGAACCCCTGATATTTCAGCAGCAACAGTTCCTAAAAGTATAACCCAGTATGGGAGATCAGAAAGAGTGTATCCCATAGGCTTCATTATGGCATAAACTAAAAAATAATAAGAGCTAAACTTCATAACTCTTATAGCTAAGGAAGAAAGGTAAACTTTAGAATAAATTTTCCTTTCATGAATTATCTCGATATTTTGGTTAATATCAACAAGTTTTCTATATATGGTCTGCAAAACCTTACTTTTCCCTATTCTAAACTTGTCTAAAATCTTACCCAGGATATTAATAAAAAAACCAATAACCTTAGATAAATAAAAAAGAATAAGAAGAGTAAACAAAAGAAGCCCGATTACTACCACCAGGAACGCGGTCGAAGATATGGAGAACCTATTGATACCAACAACTATAATTGAGAGTACTACGAGAGAAAAAACAATTACTAAATCAAAAATCAAA
>JACIXO010000052.1 GCA_014360385.1 Actinomycetota bacterium
TTCGAACATGGTCATGGAGCTTTTATAAAGTTTACCAGTATGCTTTAAGATTTTCCATACTACTCCAGAGCCGGAATATAAGCAGAGGAGACATGATACTTCTTAAAGGGCCGAATAGACCTGAGTGGGTTTGTGTATTTATAGGATGTTTACTAAAAGGAGTCGTGGTAGTACCTCTTGATGTTAAGTCAGATATAGATTTTGATTTAAGAGTTAGAGATAAGGTTAAACCCAAACTTGCAGTATGGTCTAGAGAGCTTAGTGTAGAAGGCGAAGGTCTGGGCATCCCTATAATATACCTGGAAGACTTAGAAAACCTTCTTCCTCCTTTAGATTCTTTATCTTCTTTATGTTTTTCAGGAGAGAAAGGCCATGGTATCAGTGGTATTAAAGGCGGCGATGTTAGTTATTCTTCTGGTTATACTAATGTTACTGGTATTGGGTGTGATATTGAGCCTGGCGATCTTGCAGAAATAGTGTTTACTTCTGGAACAACCTCTGTTCCAAAGGGAGTAATGATAACTCACAGGAACATAGAAGCCAACCTTAAAGCTATAAAACCTGTTATGGACAAATGGAAGTTTATGTTTAGACTAATGAGAAATCTTAAGATCCTCTCCCTTGTTCCCTTAAGCCATATGTATGGTCAGCTAATAGGTATTTTTGTTCCTTTGATGATTGGTGGCTCAATAGTGTTTATAAATGATTTAACTCCCAGAGCAATTTTGAAAGCTATTAAGGAAGAAAAGATATGGATAGTGGGGCTTCTCCCCAAATTTATGGAAATACTAAAAGATTACATTGTAAATAAAGTAGTGCCAGACTCTGAGCGTTTTCTAGAAAAGATACAGAAGTTTAAAAACAGAAAATGGTATTACAGATTTTGGGCTTTCCGCGATATCCATATAAAACTAGGCTGGAGATTTTGTGCTATTATAGTGGGAGGTGCTGCTCTCAGCAGCCAGGCTGATGAATTCTGGAGATGTCTTGCTTATGCTATTTTCCAGGGGTATGGACTTACAGAAACTGCTCCTCTAGTAACTCTTGCTGACCCTTCAGAGGCTAAACCTGGTTCTATTGGGAGAGCATTAGCTGGTCAGGAAGTACGAATTCTGGATAATGAGATCTGGGTAAGAGGCCCCAATGTAAGCCCGGGGTATTTTGGTGATCCATCGAAATCTAAGGAAGTTTTTCAAGATGGATGGTTTAAGACAGGCGATCTTGCGGAGATAGATGAAAGCGGGAATATTTATTTTAAGGGGAGAAAAGACGATGTCATAATAAGGTCTGATGGTGTCAATATATATCCTGAGGATATTGAAAATGTTGTAAAGGCTGAAAGCAGGGAGTCGGTTAAAGATTGCGTGGTTATCGGGTTAAGGGAGAATGGCTACGAGAAGATCCATGTTGTACTGCTCCTTGGCGATGAGCCTAAGGAGACTCCAGAAGAGATTATAGAAAAAGCTAATCGAAAGCTGGCTTCTTATCAGCGGATTGATGGATATACCATATGGCCTGGCGAGGACTTTCCAAGAACTTCAACTTTAAAGGTAAAAAAGGGCGAAATTTTTAAGTTTTTACAGGAGGTGGGTAGAAAACAAAAGACTGAAATAAGCTTAATGGAACAGAGTGGGTTTCAGGGTGAGCTATTAGAGCTTATAAAATCTTTCCATGGTCTTGAAACCAGGGATATAAAAGAAGATGCTAAACTTGAAAAAGATTTGGGTCTTGATTCACTCGACTTAATTCAGCTTTCTCTGGCAATTGAGAGTAAATATAATATCGAGGCTGACAATCTTCCAATAACTAGAGATACTACTATAAAAGAAATAGAGAATCTTATCAAGAACCCTCCTAAGGAATCTTTCAGACTTCCTTTTTATACTTTTCCCTACTGGAATACTGTAAACGTTATAAGGACTATTGTTCAATTTATCCTCTATCCTTTCATAAGATGCATCTATCGAGTTAAGGTATATGGAAAGGATAATTTAAAAGACATAACTACACCAGTTGTTTTTGCTTCCAATCATGTGGGGCCATTTGATAGTTTAGCTATTCTCTATGCTTTACCTCTTAGAATTCGCAGGAGACTTACAGTGCTTATGTCTATAGAGCATCATTTTCAGCATTTCTTTTATCATAAGGGACCACTTGTAAGGCGGGGGATTGAGGCTATCGGGTTTTATCTTCTGGCAAATCTTGCTATAGCTATTTGTCCTCTTTCAAGGCATTACGGGTTTAAACAAACTATGAAAAATATTGGGATGCTTCTGGATAAAGGTTGGCATGTTCTGATTTTTCCTGAGGGTGGCGTGACTCCTGATGGTAGAATGAGGAGATTTGAATCTGGCATTGGTGTGATTGTGAGTGACATGAAGGTTCCAGTAGTTCCTGTGAGGATAGATGGGCTTTTTGATATTCTTCATAATGGAATACTACCCCTCGGGCATCGCCCCAAATGGCCTCTTGTGAGAGTAAGCTTTGGCAAACCTCTAAAGATGGATACAGCAGACTATAAAAAGATAGCTGAAACAGTCGAAGAAGCGGTGAGATCTCTTTGAGACTCGAAAGAGAAAAGACTTTCTTGTCTTGTTGTCTTTGATAACTTAGATAAGTTAACGACAAAGGTGTTAGCGACAAAGACTCATATATTTCCCACATAGTTTATTAAAAGTAGTTATTGACTATCTCATTTTTATTGAGTATTATTAGTAACAGTTACTATTACTAATAAAATTTTCCTATATTTTTATAAATAAGACTAGGATATTGAGTAGTGAATAGAAAACCACGATTTACCAAACAACGTAAGCTTATACTTGACGAACTTAAAAAGGTTAAAACTCACCCAACAGCCCAGGAGTTGTATGATTCTATCAGGAAGGTTTTGCCAAACATAAGTCTTGGAACTGTTTACCGAAATCTCGAGCTTTTGTGCCAGCAAGGTATGGCTAAGAGAGTTGAGTTCCCTGAGGCTCAGAGAAGATATGATGGGGATGTAAGCAGGCATTATCATATACAATGTGTAGGGTGTGGAAAGGTTGATGATATCTATGTGAATGAAACCAGAGCCATTAGAGAGGATGAACTAATTAGATTTTTAGGTATAAAGACTAATTATGATGTACATGGTCAAAAAATTGATTTTTTCGGACTGTGCCCTGAGTGTAAGTCTAGAAAAAATCAAGAAAAATTGTAACCCTACGAGGAAAGGAAAAAGGATGACTAAAAAACTACAAATTTACAAGTGTGAAGTATGTGGAAACATAGTAGAAGTAGTTCACGAGGGTATAGGTGAACTTGTTTGTTGTAATGAACCTATGACACTCATGGAAGAGAACACCGTTGATGCCTCAAAAGAGAAACACGTTCCGGTAATTGAAAAAACTAAAAGTGGAGTTAAAGTTAAAGTTGGAAGTGTACCTCACCCGATGGAAGAAAAGCATTATATTGAGTGGGTGGAAGTAGTCTCTGGCGAAAAAGCGTATAGGAAGTTTCTAAAACCAGGAGAATCACCGGAGGCTGAATTTTGTATTGATTCAAACGATGTTGTGGCAAGGGAGTATTGTAACATTCATGGTCTCTGGAAGGCACAAAACTAAGCTTGTTCCAATCATGATTATCTTAAAATTATCTTAATCTTAAAATTATCGTAACAGGCAAAATTCTTAACAGGTAAAATTGGAACCAAACGATGGATTTTTAGATTTTTATGATGATTTTAATTAAGGATTTAATTAAGGAGGTTTAAATTATGTTAGGAGAAAAACTACAGGATGCTTTAAATAAACAGCTAAATGCTGAGCTGTATTCTTCTTACTTATACCTATCTATGTGTGCTTATTTCCAGTCAATTAACCTTAAGGGTTTTGCAAACTGGATGTATGTACAAGCTCAGGAGGAGCTTTTCCACGCAACCAAATTCTTCAATTATATAAATGACAGAGGTGGAAGAGTTATTCTGTACAAGGTAGAAGGACCACCGACTGAGTGGAAATCACCGCAAGATGTGTTTAAGTATACATACGAGCATGAACAGAAAGTGACAGGCCTGATTAATGATCTAGTAAATCTCTCCAAAGCTGAAAGTGATCACGCTACAAACATTTTTCTCCAGTGGTTTGTAACTGAGCAGATTGAGGAAGAAACTTCTGCTAATGATATACTGCAGAAGCTTAAAATGATAGGTGAAGGTGGCCCAGGTCTTTTTATGATTGATCAGGAGCTGGCTAAAAGAGTGTTCACCATGCCTGCTTCAGGAGAAGGTAGCCAGGATAAGGGCTAATAGCTAACATTTTAACAGTGATTCTATGTGGGAGGTAAGTTCAAATGGCTATAGAGAAAATTAAGGAAAATATATATTATGTGGGTGCGCAAGACTTTGAGAGAAGGATCTTTGATGAACTCATTCCGCTGCCTGATGGCACAAGTTATAATTCCTATTTGGTTAAAGGGAGCGAAAAAATAGCACTGATTGACACTGTAGACCCTACTAAAAGGGATGTTCTAATAAATAATCTAAAAGAGCTAAATATTGAAAGACTTGATTACATTATTCCTAACCATGCTGAGCAAGACCACTCAGGTTGTATCCCTGATATTCTTGAACTTTACCCTGAGTCCAGAGTTGTAACTAACAGTAAATGTAAAACCATGCTTATGGATTTACTACTAATTCCTGATGAGAAATTTATCACAGTAGATGAAAAAAAGCCTATTTCACTTGGTGGTAAAACACTCGAGTTTATCATGGCTCCATGGGTTCATTGGCCTGAGACTATGTTTACCTATTTAAGAGAAGATAATATCTTATTTACTTGTGATTTTCTTGGGGCTCATTATGCTAGTGACACACTCTGGGTTGAAAACGGGAAAGAGAGCAGCAGGATTTATAATGCTGCTAAGCGATATTATGCTGAAATAATGATGCCTTTTAGAACAAATGTAAAAAAGAATCTGGAAAAAGTAGGAGAGTTAAATCCTTCCTTAATAGCAGCAAGCCATGGTCCTATTTATAGGAATAAAAGGTTTATAGTCGAGGCCTACAAGGATTGGAGTTCAGACGAGGTTAAAAATGAAGTTATAGTCGCTTATGTTTCTATGCATGGGAGTACTAAGAGAATTGTGGATTATTTCGTAGAGAGCCTGACCAGGAAGGGAATTTCAGTAAAACTGTTTAATTTAACAAATGTGGATGTAGGTGAGCTTTCCATGACATTAGTGGATGCAGCTACCATTGTGATAGGAACACCCACTGTATTAGCAGGAGCTCATCCGAGTGCTTTATATGCTACCTATTTAGTCAGAGTTTTAAAGCCAAAAACCAGGTTTGTTTCTATTATTGGCTCATACGGGTGGGGCGGAAGAACAGTAGAACAATTAGGGGATTTGCTTTCCAACCTTAAACTGGAGGTAATTGAGCCTGTTATTATAAAAGGCTATCCCAGGGAAAAAGATTTTGAACTACTGGATGATTTAGCAGATAGAGTAGTAGCAAAACACAGTGAAATAGGAATATTGATCTAATTTGTAGTTAATACAGGGTATTGCTTATGCAAGTTATGGCTTATATAAGATATCCCAGCGTTAGTTGTAGGTAGTATTAAGGAAATAAAGCCTGTTATGGATGATATGAGTCAAGGCTATGTTTACTAAATATAATAAACGCTTGGTTTTGGTTAAGGAAGAACTTGAGAAGCTGTATAGAAGGTTTAATAACCGGAAGTTTGTTCACCCCGATCCTCTGGAATTTCTATACGAATATGAAGATCTACGAGAAAGGGAAATAGTAGGACTTTTGGCTTCTTCACTTGCCTATGGAAGGGTAAGCCAGATACTTCTTAGTGTCTCATCAGTTCTTGGAAAAATGAAGCCGAGCCCTTTTGTCTTTCTTATGGAGTCATCCCTTTTGGTTCTTGAGAAAACTTTTTCCGACTTCAAGTACAGATTTACTAGTGGCAGAGACCTATCCAATCTCCTTTTTAACATCAAGAGCATAATTGAGGAATATGGTTCACTTGAGCTTTGTTTTATGGAGGGCTTTAAGGAAAGCGATGAAACTGTAATTCCTGCACTTGTTAATTTCTCAGAAAAATTGTGCTCATATTGTTACAATAGTTTGATTCCACTTTCCGGGGGCGGAAGTGCTTTTAAGAGGCTAAACCTTTTCTTAAGGTGGATGGTAAGAAAAGATAATGTTGATCCTGGAGGATGGAATAAGATACCTCCTTCCAAACTTGTTGTACCTTTGGACACTCATATGTATAGAATTTGTCTTGCGGCAGGATTTACTCAAAGAAAAATGATAGATATCCAGGCTGCCTTAGATGTAACTGCGTCTTTTAAAAAAATAGAACCTGACGATCCTGTAAAATATGATTTTGCTCTTACCAGAACTGCTATCCTAGGAAATTTTGCTTCAACTTTCTAAAGCCAATCTAAGGCGAATTTTATCCTTGTATTAAACGATAATTTTTACTATCATTTACTACTGGTTTCTTTTTATCCTTGGCAAAAATAAGGAGAAACTTATTCATCTATTTTCTTGCTGGAATCAGAAAATCAGATATTGCAAATTCTAATATGACAAAAGCTACTAACAGGAAACCTCGAGTTAAAAACCTCCTCACCAGTAAACCAATTGTCAAAAAATCTATAACTGGGAAAGTATCGGTATGCTTCTTAACTTTTATTCTGGTATTAACTATTCTTATCTCAGCTTTTCTTTTTACATTTTCACTTTCTTCCTGCAATATATCTCCTCCCAGAAGAGTAGAGGAAACACGACAATATATGGGAACGTATGTCACTATAGTTGTTTATTCTCTGGATAAGGGAAAGGCTGAAGCCAGCATTGATGCAGCTTTTAACCGGATAGACGAGATTGAAAAGATAGCTTCTGTGTATGACGAGAAAAGTGAAGTTTCCAGGCTTAATAGAGAGGGATATATTGATAATCCATCCCCTGAGCTGGTTGAGCTTATAAATTTATCTATTAAGTATTATGAACTTACAAATGGGTGTTTTGATATAACTGTTCAGCCTGTATTAAAGCTATGGGAAGAGGGTCTCTGGAAAGAAGACCCTGATGTTCAAGCTGAAAAAATAGAGGAGGCATTAAAGTTGGTAGGTTCTGATAAGATAAGATTAGACAAAAACAGGATTGAGCTTGAAACCGGGGGAATGGCTATTACCCTGGGTGGTATTGCTGCTGGTTATGCGGTGGATGAAGCACTCAAAACTATGCAGGGGATGGGTATCACAAGTGCTCTTATCAATCTGGGTGGAGATATAAAAGTAATAGGCTTAAAGCCGGGAGAGGAAAAATGGTTTATAGCTCTTGAAAATCCTGACAATCGAACACAGAAGATAGCTGAATTTGAACTTTCTGACAAGGCCATAACTACGTCGGGAAATTATGAAAGGTATTTTAATCCTGAAAAGACGGCACACCACATAATAGATCCTAGGTCGGGATTTTCTGCGAACGAGTGCATAAGTGCCACTGTAATAGCGGATAGCTGTGTTGAGGCTGATGCGCTTGCCACAGGGGTCTTTGTAATGGGACCTAAAGAAGGATTGGGGTTGGTGGAATCTCTTGATGGGGTTGAAGCATTAATAATTGACCAGGATAGAAATATTTATAAATCTTCCAGGCTTTATAAATATTTGAGCGAGTAAGTTGATAGCAAAGTCTACTTAAGAGTGATATTTGAAAATGTTACTTAGATTTTTGTAGATAATTCGTGAATATGTAGTTGAGATTGAGAAAGAAGTTATTGCAAAAGAATTAAATTGTAATAAAATAGTGGAATGATTTCTTGAGTTTTGTAACAGAAGTTTCAGGAAAAAGTAGCGAAGAAGGTTTCTGAAAACTAATG
>JACIXO010000053.1 GCA_014360385.1 Actinomycetota bacterium
AAGAAATTGAATATTCAGATTTTATAAGGACCACCAAAAAAGATGTTGGCAAGATGATGTCTGAGCTAAAATTCTATATTGGTAGTATTAAAAATTACTATTTGAGAGAGCTTTTAGGTATTTTTTTTAATGATAAGGATTTTGTTGATGATTTTTGTACCGCCACAGCAGCGGTTCAGTACCATCATGCTTATAGGGGAGGTCTTTTAGAGCACACTTTGTTTATGACCAAAATATGTGATTTTTTAGCAGGACTCTACGAAAATTTGAACAGAGATTTACTTATAACTGGAGCTATACTTCATGACGTTGGAAAGGTAAAAGAATACAAAACTGAGATAATCACTAAGGTTACAGACGAGGGAAAGCTACTCGGGCATATTACTATAGGATATGGATGGGTTTTAGAGAAGATACAAAAGATCGACGATTTTCCTGAAGATTTAAAAAATAGACTCCTTCATATAATATTAAGCCACCATGGTTATAAGGAATTTGGCTCTCCTAAAAGGCCTAAAATTTTAGAGGCTTTTGTTATTTATCATATTGATCATATGGATGCCGACGTAGGTGGGTATAACATTTTGCTGGAAGAAAATAGTGGTGAAGAGGGCTGGTCAGCCTTTGCTAAGAATTTTGATGGGTCTGTCATGCTGAGGAGGCTTAAAGTAGAAGATTTTGGAGATGTTGAATATAATGAAAAAGATAGCAAGAGGAACGGCAAAAGAAGTTATGCTGATGAAGTTAGTGACAATGATGAAGAAAGAGCAAGTGAAACAATAGTGAATACTAATAGTAATTGGGAAAAGAGTAAGAAAGATAGCCGAAAAGAAGAATTGGATATTAAGGGAATACAAAGTGAGCTTTTTTAAAGTTTTAAAGTATTAAAGCTGTAAATGAGAATTGAACACAAGCTTAAACATCTTTAAGTTTAATAGCTTTCTTAATTTTTGTATGTTTAAAGGCTTGGTGATTTCTGTGAATAAAGAAAAATTGGAAGAAATCAAAAAAATCATATTTGAAAGGTTGAGTAAAGTATATAACACTACGAATATGTATATTTGGTTCCCATGCTTATGGCACACCTACTAAAGATAGTGACCTTGATGTAGCTATAATTGTATCTAGGTCAGACGAACCTTTTTATAAAAGGAGCAGGAAAGCTTACTCAATCATAAGAGATATTGATTACCCGGTTGAGATTCTGGTATTTACTGAGGATGAAGTAGAGAATGCAAAAAAAGTAAAAAACTCGCTTTTATCTACAGTTCTCGCAAAAGGAATAAAGCTTAAGTGATAGAGAGAATAGGCTGGAATTATATAGGACAGATATGATGTATTGTCTATCTTATTGGTAAATGTACCAAGATCGACAAAAGTTTTGAGAAATGGTATGGCAGCTGAGATTCTTACTCCATATAATAGTGCCTTTAGATACCCTGATGGAGATTTTGAGCCTGGGATTGAAGACGTATTAGAAGCTTTTGATTATGCAAGAGAAATTGTAAACTTTGTTATTGGTAAATATATAAAGGATGGATGTTATACTACTGGTGATTTAGTTGACTAAGTGTAAAATAAGCGTTTTACTTCTAAGTTGTTCGCTTAATTTATCTTTATAGATTATAAAACTTATAGATTATAAAAAAATTCTTCCTCTATCTTCCTTACAATCTTCTCTGCATCAGGTAAAAATAGCTTCTCTAAGTTTCTTGCGGAGGGTGGAATACCATTTGGTGCACAAAGCCTAATAACTGGGTAGTCAAGCCAATCAAATGAGTTTTCTACAATTTGAGATACAATTTCTGCTGAAAATCCACTTTGCGTAACTTCTTGAGCTACAATAATAGCTTTGTTAGTCTTTTTAATAGAGGTAACTATAGTTTCTATATCAAGTGGGATAAGTGTTCTTATGTCTATTATTTCTGCAGAAATTCCCTTTTCCTCTAATATTGAAGAAGCCTTAATACATTCTTCCACCATATAAGACCATGAGATAATTGTAATATCACTACCTTCTTTTATTATCCTTGCTTTTCCTATTGGGACAAGATATTCTTCAGTTGGAACTTCTCCTAAAATATTATAAACTAGCTGATGCTCGAAGAATATTACCGGATTATTTTCTCTTATTGCTGATTTTAGTAGTCCTTTGCTGTCATAAGCATTTGATGGAGCTACTACTATAAGTCCAGGAATGTGTGTAGTTAAGGCTTCAAGGCTCTGGGAATGCTGTCCAGCATATCCTCTTCCTCCACCTATAGTGGTTCTAAGAACCATTGGTACACTAATTTGACCGCCAGACATGTAACTCCACTTTGCAGCCTGGTTTGCTATCTGGTCCATAGCCTGTGTAATAAAG
This sequence comes from Actinomycetota bacterium, assembly GCA_014360385.1. Classification (GTDB taxonomy): domain Bacteria; phylum Actinomycetota; class Humimicrobiia; order Humimicrobiales; family Humimicrobiaceae; genus JACIXO01. The sequence goes on from JACIXO010000053.1 coordinate 2,363, forward strand.
TCATTGTACATTATTTCTACTATAGGCTTTAGGCCGGTCATAGCCATTCCTACAGCTGCACCTACAATCGCTGCCTCAGAGATGGCTGTATTAAATACTCTATCTCTTCCAAAAGTTTTAAGAAGATCACCAGTTACCCCGAATGCTCCTCCGTAGTCTGCAATATCTTCTCCAAAAATAATTACCCGGCTATCTCTTGCCATCTCTTCTATGATAGCTTCTCTTATTGCAAGACGTGTATTAATTCTTCCTTCACCATCTCGCTGATACCTGGGCAAAGAACTTAAAATCTTGGAATTTGAAAATTTTTCCGGAACTCCTTCTTCTCTTTTTGGGGAAAATACATAGGTTAGTAGAGCATCTTCTTCAGGATAGGGGGCTTTCGATGCATAGACTGCCATATCTTCAATAAGTTTATATACCCTTTCTTTTAGCTCTTGTATCTCCTGGGAGGTAATAGTCTCTTCTTCCCTCTCTTTCTCTTTATCAAAGATAGCATCAAGAATCTTTCTTTCAAAGGTAGATATAGAGTCTCTAGTTTGCCAGAAAGAAAGCTCATCTTTATCTCTGTAACTTAGGGGATCGCTTAAGCTGTGGCCAAGATATCTATAAGTCATAAACTCTAGAAGAACTGGTCCTTTCCCTTCTCTAATAAGAGCGGAGGCTCTTTTTACAGCGTCTCTTACTGCCATTACATTCATTCCATCTACTACTTCAGCATGCATTAGCTCTGTGTCAAAGCTTGCTGCTCTTCTGGCTAAGTAATCCACACCGGTAATTTCGCCGTATTCCTGGCCAGACATGGCATATTGGTTATTTACAATCCCAAATATGATGGGTACTCCAAACTTTTCACTCATTAGCCCATTTTTAAACTGTGCCATTGATGCAAGGTTTAAAGATTCTAGCACCACTCCATTACTGTAAGCTCCATCTCCTGCTAGACACAATACAAGGCTATTTTTTTCTGGATCTTTGTTTTTATTTAAATATTGGTCTTTATATCTAGATGATATTGCAGCTCCAGTAGCTATAGGGACATGTCCTCCTACTATAGCATTTGCTCCAAGATGTCCTAGCTCAAAGTCTGCAATGTGCATCCCGCCACCTACTCCTCGGCAGTACCCATCTGCTTTACCAAATAGTTCTGCTACCATCCTGTAGATGTGTATTTTTAGGGCTTTTTCTTCTAAGGTCTCTCTTGGGTCTTCTGGGTTATAAGATTCTTCTATGGCATTCAGATATTTTTCTCTTCTTTTAAGTAGAGAAACTAAACTTTCATCATCTATTGACTTTATCATGCTGTAGCCTCTTGCCAGCGCGTCACCGTGTCCTCTGTGAGAACTTGTTATGTAGTCAAAAGGCTTAAGGACTGATATGGCTCCAACCGAAGTCGCCTCCTGACCAATAGAAAGGTGAGTGGGTCCAACGTATGAGAAATTGGAAAGTGGCTTATATAGCCCTCTTGCTACCTGGGCAAGCATCTCTTCCAGTGCTCTAATAAGATACATTTGTTCTAGAAGCTCAAGGCAAGTCTTTTTAGTAAGATTTCCCTCACGAATTTCGTCTTGGATGCTTTTCTGGTAGCTACATACAGGTATAGTTTTAAATTTTAGTTTGCCTTGTTTGCCCTCAAATTGGACCTTTATTTCTTTTACCATTTAAAAGCTCCCTAAAAAAGCTCTTTTAAGACACTTTTTGTATCAAATCTAAAAGAGGCTAACAATACGCTTGGAAATAAAATACTAACATAAACTTAAAGAATTGAAAAAAACTATATAAAACTTTAATAGTCATAAAGCTGTATAAAAAATCTCTAAGTCTATATCATTCGCCAACAATTTGCACATGACAAACTCTTTTGCGAGCACGGAGTCTATCCCAATCAACAAAGTAAATAAAGCCAAATTCACCCAGTTGTAGCTTACCATCAACTATTACAATGCTTTCCGAACGACCAAATAAGACTGAACGTAAGTGTGCTTCCGTATTGAGGCTGTATTTACCTTCTTCTCCAACAACCTTTTCAGCAAATTCAAGATGTTTTGGACCTGGATGCATATATTGCCCTTCTGTTCGGCAAGATGGGATGATCTTTTCCATGATGTTGTTTAAATCTTGCTGAAGATATTCAGTTCCCCAGAGATTAAGATCATGTGAACATTCCTGTACCATAACGCTACAGGTTGTATGTTGGGAGTAAACAACACATATTCCGTTTTTAATTCCTGAGCGACTTACAATTTCTTTAACTTTCTCGGTTACGTTATGATATGTAGGATTAAAGCCATTTGACTGAAGATCAATAGTTTCATGGTATACTGCCATTTTCCCATCTCCTTTGTTAAAAATTGTTTACTGATTACTGTTATTTAATTTATTTAATTGCCTATTATTGCCAATAGATTATAGGTTACAAGTTAGGTTACAAGTTTATTGTTTGACAATTGGAGATTTTGTTTGTCAAACCAATTTCTGTTAAGTTAATTTTCAATAACTGGTTAAATAACTAATTTGGTAACTGGTTAGCTAACTAGTTAGCCTTGGTTGGATTTATTTCTTACAATATTTCTTACTTCGTCTTACTTCGCTCCACGCTTTACAAAGGGCACGAATCATCTCCTCAACCATTAATGCTGGATCTTGGGCTTTACAGACCCCACTGCTTGAGCCTGTAGCTAGAGCTCCAGCTTTAATAACTCTATAGACATCTTCAGGTGAGCTTATTCCTCCGCCTATAAGAACTTTGATCTCCGGGTTGATTTTATGGACAACTTCTGTGGCCTTCCTTATAAACTCAGCACTACTTGTTTTACCTGTGCCGATATACTCTGGTTCTTCAGCAACAATAATGTTTGGACAAAGGTGGGCTATTGCAGCTGCTTCTTCAATTGTGTCGGCACATACCATGGTTGCGAGACCAACCTCATCTGCTCGCTTGATTGTTCTGTTAAGTTCGGAGAGGGTGATCCGTTTTTCGCTATGATTTAGTATTACACCTACCGCTCCTGCTGCTTTTATGGCTTCTGGAAGAACTGAACCATAACCCCTTCCAATATGTAGAGAATCCATGTGCTGGGCAAATACAAGAAGGTTCTTTGTTTCTCTTGCAACTATTGGGATGTCAGTGTATTGGGGGTCAAAGATAATTGGAATGCCATACTTTTCTGAAATCCTGTCAGCTGCTTTAGCAAGACTAACTACATCCTTGCCATAAAGATAAGCTTTTGGTCCTATTTCAAAAAACGGTTCTTTTATTTTAAATTCTCTATACATATCATAAGTAAATATGAGTATAAAGGTTTTAGGTAATAAGAGGTTTTAGATAATACAGATAAATTTTAGGCTATTTTGCCTTGGTACCTTTGAAATTAATAACTAGCTTTAGATAATACAAATAAATTTTAGGTAAACAATTCTGTGTACTGTGTATAATTCTGGTTGTACTGCCCGAGATATTTATCCAATAACGCTCAAATTCACACAGAAACAGTAACATTATAGCCATAAATGCATGATTATGATATCATAAAGATAAAGCTGTGTCTATTGATTAAGCGAAAAAATTAATTTTTTGAAGTATTTTCTGTAGTATTTTTTAGAGTATTTAGTAACTCTAGTAACAAGTGTAGAAAAGAAAGAAACTCAATATAACTTTTATAGAGTAGGTAGTAACTCTAGTAACTAGGGCAGTCTGTAGGAAGTCTAGATTGTCTGAATGAAAATAGAAAAAATAGAATTAAGATAGAATTAAGATTTTAAGATTAATTATGGAAATTGGGATTGTTGAAACCAGGATTACCTGGATGGTTTTAATTATTTAAGTTGTATAGAGGTTATTTAGGTTGTGTGAAGATATTTAGATTACGGAGGGTTAAATGAAGGAGCAATCTTTAAAAATGGCAATCCAGTCTCTTGAAATTGAAAGTAGGACGATATCAAGCATAGCTACATATCTTGATATTGAGGCGTTTAAAAAGGCTGTGAGTGTGCTAATTTCATGCAAGAAGATTATCACATGTGGTAGTGGTAGCTCGGGAATAGCTGCCAAAAAGTTTGCGCATACACTTTGCTGTATAGAACGTGATGCGTTTTTTATGTCGCCTTCCGAAGCTGTTCATGGTGGTTTAGGTGGGTTGAAGAAAGAAGACGTAATGGTCATGGTATCGCGTGGTGGAAAAACAGCAGAGCTTCTTCCTATAATTGATGTATGTAATAAGAAAGAAGCTACACTTATAGCTATCACTGAAAATCTTGACTCCCCATTAGCAAAGAAAGCTAATATTGTGGTTCCCCTAAAAATTGAGAAAGAAACTGATAAGTACAATGTTATGGCAACATCAAGCTTTGTAGCAACAATCGCTCTTTTTGACGCTATGATTGTTGCAATGATGGAGGAAACTGATTATAAGCTGGAGCAGTTTGCATTAATACATCCTGGTGGAGCGGTTGGTGAAAAGCTCCAGAAGTAAATTTTATTTTATAGTAATACTATTATTTAGGTGTTATACTCTTTAACAATTAGTAATATCAGATAAAAAATGTAATAATTTACATTGTTATGAATATAGCAAAATTAGTAAAAATAAACAAAAAAGGTCAGCTTGTTCAAATACGAAAGAAGATGGGAATTAAACAAGAAGATACTGTTGTTATTTTTACGAGGGGTGATGAAATAATTTTATTAACACCTCAAAAATATGCTGAATACACTTGTGGTCTAATGAAAGGAACATGGGGATCTTCAAAAGAAGAAGTTGAGTCATATATTAATGAAGAGAGGAATTCTTGGAAGTAAGCAATTTTAATGAAAAGATTAGGGATTTAAAGACAATCTGTATTGATAGTTCAATTCTTATTTATCATTCAATTCTTATTTATCATCTTGATTTCATTAAACCTTATAATATATTAACCAAAATTCTTATTGAAAAAATTGCAAAGGGCGAGGTATTCTGTAATATTTCTGCTCTTACGATAACAGAGCTTTTAGCAAAACCTTATAAGTTGAAAGATTATAATAAGGTTTCTATGTTTGAAAACTTTATAAATTCTCTACCAAATTCTAGAATCCAATCTGTTGATCACAGTATTGCAAAATATGCAGCATCTATTAGGGGTGAATACAATTTAAGAACCACTGATTCAATCTTGCTATCTACAGCGCTTTTTACAAAATCAAGCGCTTTTATAACAAATGATATTACTTTAAAAAGAATAGATATAAAAGATCTGGAAATTATTGTGCTCGATGAACACGTCTAATATTTCTGAATCTGTGGTAATTAAACTGTTCTTGATAAGGTTGGTAAGACCGCTTCATTTTTTCATTACTTAAAAAGCCTAATTTATGTTTAGTTTCCTATCTAATTATTTTTTATTGATTTTAATATATCATATATTATGAAATATTATGAAATTTATATTGACAAATAAGCTAATATTACTATAATTATAGCATAATATTTAATAATATATGATATTAAACATACATATTTAAATTTTAAATATTTTTT
>JACIXO010000054.1 GCA_014360385.1 Actinomycetota bacterium
ATTAATGTGTTACGATTTTTAAAAAACTAGAAGGGATAAATTATATGAAAACTTCTCTTGCCTGTATTCCCTGTATAATTACACAGTGTCTGACTACTTTAAATCTTACCAGAGTTGATGAAGAAAAGAAAAAAAGCGCTGTAAATAAACTGCTTGAGAAGCTAAAAACAATTGATTATGATTTACCTCCTTCTTACAATTCAGACATTGCCTATGCTGTAGCTTATGAGTTTACAGGAGTAAAAGATCCTTATCTTAAGCTTAAGAAGGAATGTAACAAGCTTGCACTTGAGATCTACCCAAAGTTAAAGGAAATGGTAGAGCATTCTAAAGACAGGATGTACACAGCTATCAAAGTAGCTATAGAAGGAAACATCATCGACTTTGGCATAAATATAAACAAGGGAAAGCCGCTCGATTTTCAAAAAATCCTTAGAGATATAAAAGAGATGCCATTTGCTATAGATGACTACAAGGAATTTGAGAAATCGCTGGATAGCTCCACTAACATTTTTTATGTAGGTGACAATGCCGGGGAGATTGTTTTTGATAGAGTCCTTATAGAAGAGCTTATAAGGTGTGGCAAAAAAGTTGTGCTAAGTGTAAAGTCAGGCCCGGTAATAAATGATGCTACTTTAGAAGATGTGCGGGAGGCAGGTCTTACAGATATTGTAAAGGTTATTGAGACTGGAAATAGTAGTATTGGGGTTAATTTTAGAAGTATATCACAAAAGTTCGTTGATGAATTTAAAAAAGCAGACCTTATAATTGCAAAAGGACAGGGCAATTTTGAAACTCTGGATAACATTGAAGCTAATACTTTCTTTATGTTGAAGGCTAAGTGTGAAACTATAGCTAATAAGCTTGGAGTAGAATACCTTGACGTGGTTCTGGTAAAAAGAAGGCATGAGTGGGGAAGTAAGAAAATTTGATATCCTCTTAACCATAACTGTTTGAATTATAGTAGTCTGAAGATAATGTATTTTTGGTGACTATAAAGGATTTGCCACCATTCTATTTGGTGGCAAATCCTTTATCTTTATAGTCATCTATTTTTTTAATTTGGTATGGTTTTTAGTTTAATATAGCTTTTAGGCTAAAAAATATTAACAGTGTTTTTCAAGAAAGAGGAATATTTTCCTCTTCCAGGATTTCATTTATTTTTTCTTCTGCTTCTTCTAATAACCTATCAGCATATTTTTGAGTAATTTTGCCATCCTCTACAGCATCCTTAAGGTCTTCAGAGTATTCTTTAAGGAAAGCGTCTTTTATAGTTTTTGGGTCTATGTTTTTCTCCTTTGCAATATCAGCGATACTTTTTCCATTGTCAAGTTCACTTAAGAGTTCGTAAAGTGACATGTCTAGTTTTTCTGCTGCAATGGAAAGAAGATCAGGACCAAGCCCGAATCCCAGACCCCTGCCGAAAAATCCTCCTAAATGTTTTCCAAATGGCATACAAAACCTACTAAAGGCTTTTCCTTCCCTCATTAATCCAATTCCTTGTCTTTCTTTCATTTTTTCCATTCTCCAGCGCAATACATCAGCCTGATTCTGAGTAAGCCAGCCGTCCTTTACGGCTTTATCAAGCACTTTTTCTTTTGCTTTTTCTATCACCTCATTGTATTTTTCCACAGTAATTCCTAGAAATTCAGCTACGGTATCCTTTAGCTCTGTAAAGAAATTCCACGACCCTTCTTTTTGATTGTTATTGCTCTCAGCAAATATAGTAGAAGGTAGACAAAATGTTCCAGCTACCATAACAAGTGTGCTCACTACCAATATTTTAAGAAGTTTAGTATTCAAGAGTTTTTTCATATCCTATCCCTCCTTATTCCTTTATATCTTTGTTCTGTATCTTTTTCTAACACTTTAGAGATTAAAACCAAGCACATTGTAACAGAAGAATATGAAGACATTATGGAGATAAGGGTATTTGATAATTAGTTTTCTCCAAATTTTCTTCATTTTCTTCCAGTAGAATTTTACCAGAGATAATTTACCAGAAATTTTACCAGAAATAAGCTCCATCTCTGGTATAAAGATAAAAGATACTAAAGATAAGAATATGTCAGCCTTGATACAAAGAGACATTTCTAAGTAGACTAGTTTAGCTAATTAAAATTACCAGTCTTGATGTTGGTCTTGCAAAGAGCACTAGCTTAAAGGGGAGGTGTAGCTTAGATTTGGGTAGTGTAAATTCGGATACAAAATTCATCTTAGGGACGAAAAGGGCTTTTAAAGAGTTTCCAAAAAGTTTTTTATTTTCAACTGCTCCTTTTCTATTGCTTTTGTTTCTTTTGCTGTCGACTTTTACTTTTACTCTCACTTCCTGCATGGGAGTGAGAGGATTTATGACTCGCCCAGAGGGTGAGCTCAGTGAGGGAATTGAGGTATTTGAAGTTAAGAGAGGAGATATTCTTCAGGTTGTTTCTACAAGTGGCTCCATTGACTCTAAGACTAAGAATACTTACACACTTCAGGTATCTGGTAAAGTAATTTCTGCTCTGGAAAAAGGGGACAGTTTTAAGAAAGGCGATATTCTAGTAGAGGTGGACAAACAAGATGCGTTAGTAAGTCTTGAAAGAATAGAAAAGGAGATCCAAGCTGCAGAGAGCTCTTTAAGAGTTGCACAAATAAACTACCAGAAAGCACTGGATGCAAACCATATAGCTATTCAGCTTGCGGAAATTAATGCGCAAAAAGCCGAGGAGTCTACTCAGAACGCACTAAAATCTTTGGAGGAAGCTAATGCAAACGCAAGGCTTTCCTACGAAAGTGCTAGAATGGCTTTGCAAGATGCAAGGGAGATACTTGAGATGGCGGAAAGTGACCCTTCTGTAGATGATATGCAGTTAGCTCAGTATGAATCAAATGTGAAATCAGCTGAAGAAAAGCTCGAGTCTTCAAAGATCTCAGGCAGTTCATCTGTTTCTCAGGCTGAGTCTTCGTACGGAAGCTCAATTCTAGAGCAATCTTCAACTTATTGGAATAACCTATCAAATCTCCAATCAGCAAAGGCTCAGATTGAGTTGACGAGAGAAAATTTAACTCAGGCAAGGATAAATGTAGAGCAAGCCAGGATGGATTATGAGGCTGCACAGAAAGAGCTTAATAAATACATAATCTATGCACCGTATGATGGCACGGTGGTGTCGAGCGACTATAGAGAGGGTGAGTATACAGGCTCTGGAGGTAGCGGAATTTCTATAATAAACAATGATTTTGTTGTCAAGGTTACTGTAGCTGAGAATGAGGTATCTAAGGTTTCTCCTGGAATGGAGGCAACAATCACACTTGATGCATACCCAGATATCGAGCTTGCCGGAAGTGTGGAAAGAATAATACTGGTTCCAGTTGAGGGAAGTGAAATAGTATCGTATGAAGTTTTAATTGAATTTAAAGATCCTTCTGCTGTTAAACTCATCTATGGGCTTTCAGCGAATGTGTCTATAGTGGTAAATAAGGCAGAAAATGTGCTTTATGTTCCTCTGCAGGCAGTATACAAAGAAAACGGCAGAAGCTATGTTGATGTTTTGGAACGTGTAGTCAGTGGAAGAGAAGGAGCGCAAAGACCTACACAACTGCAATCGATAAAGAAAGTCGAAATCACCACAGGTATTAACGACTATTACAATATAGAAGTAACATCAGGCCTAAAAGAGGGAGATATTGTAGTGCTTTCAAGAGTTGAGTAGGTTTGGGGAGAAAATGAGAGAGTGCAGCGGCAAAAATAGCGGCAAAATTATTAACAAAACTGTTATCGATGTCCTGGATATTACCAAAGTTTACAGGATAGGAAGTGTTAGGGTAAATGCTCTTCGAGGGATAAACCTTAAAGTCAGGCAAGGGGAGTTTGTAGCTATAATGGGTCCCTCAGGCTCGGGTAAGTCAACTCTTATGAACATATTGGGATGTTTGGATGTTCCAACTTCTGGAAAGTATCTTTTGGAAAATATAGATGTAAGTAAACTCAATGATAACCAGCTTGCAGAAATAAGAAATAAGAAAGTTGGGTTTGTGTTTCAAATTTTGGGATGCAAAGATTACTTGAAAACATAAAGGTTGCTTTTAAATCACTGGCCACAAATAAACTAAGGTCTATTTTAACCATGCTCGGGATAATAATTGGAGTCTGTGCTGTGGTTGCAGTTATGTCTGTAGGAGCAGGTGCGAAAGCTGCAATAACTGAGAACATACAGGGCATAGGCTCCAATGTTATTACGATTTCTCCAGGTAGAGAACAGAGAGATGGAAGAGGCCCTGTGGGTAAGCCAGGAGGTCCTGCAGGTGCACCTGAAAGCAATGAAGAAAAAATAGTTGAAGGAGAACTATATCTGGAAGATGCAGAAGCTTTACGGAAACAGTCGAGGCTCTTAAATGAAGTTGCCCCTGTCTTAAGTGGAAGAAGTTCAACAATTTCCTATCTTGGGTGGAGCGGACAGGTAAGTGTTGTAGGCACAACGCAGAACTTCCTGGCTGTTCAGAATTATAAAATAGATAAAGGTAGCTTTTTTACTGAAAGTGATGTTTCCAATCTTTCCAATGTAGTAGTTTTGGGTGACAGCGTTGTTGATGATTATTTTGGAAAGATAAACCCCATTGGTGAGGTAATAAAGATAGACGGGAAGAGCTTTACAGTTATAGGGACTCTAAAAGCTGTAGGGTCATCAGCTGGATTTGGTCCCAGTCCTGACAACGTCGTATACATACCAATTACTACTGCTCAGTATAAGTTATATGGAATAGAGGACGTTAGTAGCATTGTTGCCAAGGTGAAAAGTGAAGAGCTTTTTGATGAAGCAATTGAAGAAGTAAAGAGCATTTTGAGAGTTCAGCACCACATACTTCCTGGTGAAAGTAATGATTTCGAAATAAGAAGTCCCACTCAGCTATTAGAAATGACAACCTCTATTACAGATATCCTTACTATCACTCTTGCCAGCATTGCAGCAATTTCTCTGGTGGTAGGAGGAATAGGAATTATGAATATAATGTTAGTATCAGTTACAGAAAGAACACGAGAGATTGGCATAAGAAAGGCTGTTGGTGCCAAAAGCAGAGATATTCTGGTTCAATTCCTTACAGAGAGTATAGTGCTTGGTTTTTCAGGAGGAATAGTTGGGGTGGGGCTTGCATTTTTAGTATCATGGGGACTTAAGAAATTTGCTTTGCTTAATTCTCTTATCACACCTTTTCCCGTGATCTTAGCTTTGTCTTTCTCTACTGTTGTTGGCCTGATCTTTGGAATCTTTCCTGCGATGAGAGCAGCAAGATTAAATCCGATTGACTCTCTTAGGTATGAGTAGTAGGGTGAGCAAGGTATTCAATACTCTATCCCAAATTTAGAAGTTGTGTGGTAAACTGCAAGATACGAGGTTACAAGGTTGTGCTGTAACTATTGGAGCTTAAACTGTAACTTTAACTTCGATGAGGTTTTCAGAATGCAAATTTAATAGTCTTAGATTGTGACCTATCAGTAACAGGTTTCGTTGGCAGAAGCATATCAGATTGAGCAAAGAAGAGAGGTCAGTTAATGAAAATACTTGTAATAGAGGATGAGAAGCTTTTAGCTGACAGCCTCAAAAATGGTCTTGAATACCATAATTTTGTAGTTGATGTTGCCTACACTGCTAAAGATGGCTATGACCTTATAACTACCTACGAGTATGATATTATCATCCTTGACCTTATGTTACCTGATATCCCTGGAGCAGAGTTGTGCAGAAAAATAAGAAAAGAAAAGGTCGAAAGCTTCATCCTTATGCTTACAGCCAAGAAACAGGTAGACAATATCGTTGAAGGGCTTAATTGCGGTGCTGATGATTATCTTACTAAACCATTTGAGTTCTCAGAACTTCTTGCAAGACTGAGAGCTTTACTTAGAAGGTCATCAAAAAGCAAAGACAACACACTTTGCTGTTATGATGTAAAAATGGATGTTGAAAAGGAAAAAGTCTATGTTGGTGAGAAAGAAATTAAACTTACAAAAAAAGAGTATATGATTCTTGAATATCTTTTAAGAAACAAAGGCCATCTTGTGAGCAGAAACCAGCTTCTTGAGCATGCCTGGGATAGAAATGTTGATATTTTTACGAATGTAGTTGACACACATATCAAGAATTTAAGGAAAAAGCTGGGAAAATCGGGCAGAATTATTGAGACAGTTTATGGCTCAGGATATAGAATTAAGGAGGATGAATAGTAAATTTGAGACCGCATTTTAACTTATCGCTTAAGGGTAAAATACTTCTATGGTTCTTACTTGTTATATTTATTTCCTTCGCACTATATGGCACTCTTATTTATTTTGTATACAAATTTAACTTAAGAGGTGAACACTATTTCAGAGCTTTAAGAGATCATCCAGGACTGGAGCAGGCAATAATTGATAGGATAAGAGAGTTAGAGAGGATGGGTCCTAAAAGATTTGTCCCTCCCATAACTATTCTACCTTCAGGGCTTTTTACAAGGGTGTTTTTTAGTATTACTGGTGGAGTACTTGCTATTGTGATAGTAGCTGCTTCTGGAGGATTTCTATTTCTTAAGCGCATGCTAAATCAAATTGATTTGATAACAAAAAATGTAAAGGAAATTGATGAGAAAAGACTACACTTAAGACTTAATCTTAAGGGAAAAGACCCAATTTCAAATATGGCAAAGACATTTGACAATATGCTGGATAAACTTGAAGCTTCATTTAAAAACCAGAAGCAGCTTATACAAAATGTTTCACATGAGCTAAATACCCCCCTTGCTGTAATAAAGACAAAGATTGATGTCTTAAGGCAGAAGAAAACTGCAACTAGAAAAGAATATGAGGAAACGCTCGAGATAATCAACGATGAGATTATGAGGCTATCTAAAATTACGGAGGAACTTTTAGTACTTTCACAACTTGAGGAAAACGGAAACAAAGACGGGTTTGTTGTGATTGATTTAAAGGGTGTTCTAAATAAGATGCTTAAACTCTTTGAGGCAAGAATTGCAGCAAAAAATCTTCATATTGAAACTTTCCTCTGTGAAAAATCTCAGGTTTCAGGAATTAATACACAGATAGAGCAGCTTTTGTTTAACTTACTTGATAATGCTGTAAAGTACAGCGACTCTGGAGGTGAGCTTATAATAAGACTTAAAAATGATTCCGAAGGGAAAAATGTGATACTCAGCCTGACAAACACTGCTAAAAGTATAAAAAAAGATCATTTATCTAACATATTCGAGAGGTTCTACAAAGCTTCCAACAGTCAGAAAGAAAAAGGTTTTGGACTCGGTCTTTCCATAGCTAAAAAGATTGTGGAAAACCACAGTGGCAAAATTGAAGCTAGCTACGATGAAGATAAAAAAGCTGTAACATTTAAGATCGTCTTTCCGCTGGTAAATAAAACCTGAAATCATTTTACATTTAAAACAATTTTCCTTCCTTCTACTTATTTCTCTCTTCTATATCGGCATTTACTGCGTTTGTTTCTGGTTTCTGATAGGTGTTTATTGTTTATGATCTTTCCTTTAAGGTTTAGTGTCAAAGATTATAAGGATAAGGCCCTCCTGTGCAAGTTTATTTATTTCATCTTGAGCTTGTTTAATGTCGAAGATTGTAAGGGTAAGGATTTTGTACTAATTACTATGGACTAAAACTAAATACATGTATTTTTACTTATATCTACTAAAAAATATATACAAAATATATAAAAAGTATTGACAAAAATTGGAGTATGATTTATTCTATAAAAACCATCCTTATAAATACCTAATTAAACATAAGCATTTATGAATAATTATATTTCTGACTATAAGGATAAGACACCTCTCTCTGGGAGAGGAGAATGTACAGAGCTGAAAAATTTACCTGTAGAATCTTTCAA
>JACIXO010000055.1 GCA_014360385.1 Actinomycetota bacterium
ATATTTGGACAAAGTTGTAGAGTTTTTTAGGCTTCCTATCTGGCGCAATCTTATCTATGGCACTATCTTTATACTTATTTTAGTATGGCTTTCATTTGTTTACTGGACATATAGAGATGCGAAACTCAGGGGCACATCTCCAGTTTTCTGGGCACTGGTAGTCTTTGTATTAAATTTTCTGGGTCTGATCCTGTATTTGATATTAAGACCACCTGAATATATAGATGATGTGATTGAAAGGGATCTGGAGATGAAAAGAATGGAAATGCTCCTGAACTCTAAGCATAGCACCTGTCCTTCTTGTGGGAAGGAGGTAAAAGACGATTTTCTTGTTTGTCCTTATTGCAGAAAGAAATTGAAAAACTCCTGTATCCAGTGTGGCAGGGCTTTGAACCTGGACTGGAAAATCTGTCCTTATTGCAAAGCTTCGCAATAGAAAACTTTGTGGTTGTGGTATTTGTTTTTTTAAGGCTTTTGCGAATTAATCATTAATTTTAATTAAAATTCTGGGTAGCCACTTAAATAAGGGTAATTGGAGAGAATGAGCGATAGGATGAAAAATAGCACAGGAGCTTACGCTGCCGATGGCGGTGTTAGGTCGTCTTCCAGAGAGTCTGATGATATTGAAAGAAGTCTTGTTATAATAAAACCGGATGCAGTAAGAAAGAATATTGTAGGAGAAATTATATCCAGGTTTGAGAAGGAAGGATTGGTTATTGAAGATTTGAAAATGATGAGGATAACAAGGGAGCTGGCCTGTCAGCATTATTTTGAGCATCAGAATAAGGATTTTTTTGGCAAACTTGTTGAATATATTTGTTCTGACAGGGTAGTGGTAATGATAATTAAAGGCAGGGATGCTATAAGAAGGGTAAGAAGGCTTATGGGTCCGACAGATCCGAAGAAGGCAGAGAAGGGAACTATCAGGGGAGATTTTGGAACAGATATTACAGTAAATGCAATTCATGGTTCAGATTGTAAGGAAAGCGCTGAAAGAGAAATAAAGCTCTTCTTTGGTTAAACTTTTACTAAAAGGAAAGTAAAAGGAAAGGGAGCTAGAAGAGATAGTATGTTTAGAAGAAGAGGAAAAGTAGTTATATTTATTGTTATTCTTGGGGGAGTTCTAGGGGCAATTTTGGGTCATGTTCTGAGTGATACAGTTCCTATTCTTGATAAAGGATTAAAGATAGGAACTGATTCACTGAGTCTCAATTTGTATCTTTTTGATATTAGTTTCAGCATCCATGTAAATATTACTCTTGGAGCCATAATAGGAATATTACTTGCTTTTTTACTTTCAGACATTGGCAGAAGGTCTTAACGGTGTAATGTCTTGAGAGTGTCTTAACAGTAAGAGGACCTTTAATAATCGAAAGGAATAATCGAAAATAATCAGTAAGATAATTAGTAATATATAGTAATGTAAATCACTTATATAGCTTGCTAATGCGAAATGGTGTGAAATATAAAGATACAAATCAAGACACCAGAATTGTTTTAGCTTCTGCCTCTCCCAGGAGGGAAAAGATATTGAAGTTATTTAAACTTGATTTTGAGGTAGTAAAACCAGTAGGAGTTGAGGAGGAATATCTTAGGAGCCCTTGCAATACTGTTATTCATAACAGTATACGTAAAGTAAAAGATGTTTATCAAATTGTTAAACAAGGAAAACCTGAATTTTTATGTCATGATAGAGGAAAAACTTCGCGTTTACTTATAGCAGGTTTTGATACAGTAGTGTATCTTAAAGGCAGGTACTTTGGAAAACCTTCAGACAACGAGCAGGCTTTTGAATATTTGAAAGCTCTTTCCGGAAAAACACATCTGGTAGTTAGTGGTGCTTGTCTTTTTGATAGTGACAGGGAGGAATATAGTTGTGCAGCTGATATAACTAAGGTAAAATTTAGAAAGTTGACATCAGAAGAAATTGAAAATTATTTAAGAAATGAATATGTTTTGGATAAAGCAGGAGCTTATGATATAAGTAGTTATGGAGCCTTGCTTGTTGAAAGGATAGAGGGCTGTTTCTTTAATGTAGCTGGTATTCCAGTGTCAAAGCTTGTGAAATTATTTACGAAATTTGGATATAAAATTATTTAAGAAAACAAGGAGCCAGAGGTAGATGTTTGATTTCTTTCTAAACATAATAGGAAGGGATATGGGAATAGATCTGGGTACTGCAAATACTCTTGTATATGTTAAGGGCAAGGGTATTGTTCTTAACGAGCCTTCCATTGTGGCTATTGATAAGACCAGAAATGAAATCCTTGCTGTCGGTGCAGAAGCTAAGAGAATGGTTGGGAGAACACCTGGAAATATAGTGGCTATAAGGCCTCTTAAAGACGGAGTAATAGCAGACTTTGAAACCACGGAGAAAATGCTGAGGTACTTTATCCAGAAAGTCCATCGTAATATTGTAGTTGCAAGGCCAAGGATTGTAATCTGTGTTCCTTCAGGAATTACGCCGGTGGAGAGAAAGGCTGTGGTGGAGGCTACTGAACAAGCAGGAGCCAGAGCTGCCTATATAATAGAAGAGCCACTTGCTGCTGCTATTGGTGCAGGTCTCCCGATAAATGAACCTACCGGAAGTATGATAGTGGATATAGGGGGAGGGACATCTGAGGTGGCTGTGATATCTTTAGGCGGCATTGTTGTTAGCCAATCTTTAAGAATTGGTGGAGATGAAATGGACGAGAGTATAAGCCTGTATCTAAAAAAGGAGCATAACTTACTTCTTGGTGAGAATACTGCTGAAATGGTAAAAATTGAAATAGGCTCTGCGTTTCCTCTGGAGAACGAAGAAAAGATGGAAATTAATGGAAGAGATCTGGTAACAGGTTTGCCAAAAACTGTAATAATAACAAGTCAGCAAATAAGAGTAGCTCTTGAAAAGACTATAAATGATATTGTAACTTCTATAATTGAAGTTCTGGATAGTACTCCTCCAGAACTTGCGTCTGATATTATGAAGAGGGGAATAGTTTTAAGTGGAGGAGGAGCTCTTCTTAAAGGTTTGACGGAAAGAGTTAGCAGAGAAACACACTGCCCAGTTTATTTAGCGGAAGATCCTCTGGCGGCTGTGGCAATTGGTGCTGGAAGGTGTGTAGAAGATTTTGATACACTCAAAAGATATCTCAAGCACTCGAGAGAGCGATTTTGAATGATTTTATACAGTGTTAAATAAAAAACTTAGAAATGCTATTATACTTTCTATAATAATTTTCTTATGTCTTCTAATAGTTACTGTAAGCCTGAGAGATTCTGATAAAGTTAAAGGTATAAGGGCAAAAGCTCTTGACTTCTTTAGACCCATCCAGGAGAAGATTCACTCTTTTTTTTACCCTTTAATTAAAGCTGTAAATACTGTTAAGGATTATTTCGGCCTTATAGAAAAAGTAAGAGCTCTTGAAGAGGAAAATTCCAGGTTGCTTAAGGATTACAGTGAAAACATTAATCTTAAAGTTGAAAATAATGCCTTAAGGAAGCTTCTTGGTGTAAAACAAAGAAACAAGTTCGATACAAAGCTGGCTAAAGTGATTGGTTTTTATGAGAGCAGGTGGCAATCAGAAGCTATTTTAAATGTAGGGAGAAGCGATGGGGTTCTGGAAGGAATGGGTGTAATTACTGAGAAGGGATTAGTGGGTGTAGTAATATTAAGTTCAAATAGCTCCTGCAGGGTAAGGCTTATAAATGATCCCCAGAGTAGCATTGGGGCAAGGGTGCTTTCTTCCAGAAAGGTTGGTATGGTGGAAGGAAGCCTCGATAAGAAAGTTTATCTGAAGTATATTCCAAAGGATGATATCATTTTTAGGGGGGATATAGTAATTACTTCAGAATATAGTAAACTTCTTCCACCAGAAATTGTTATAGGAAGAGTTAAAAGGGTTTCTGTAAGCAAACAGAGCCCTTATAAAGAAATAGAGATAGAGCCTTTTGTGGATTTCAGAGAATTAGAATATGTTTTAGTAGTGACGAGATGAGAATTGTCCCCAAAATATTGCACTTTCTTATATTAATAATATTCCTTATATTGCAAATATCTTTTCTGGAAAGGTTAGAGCTATTTGGGTTAAGCTTTGATCTTGTCATGGTAACGATAATTTGTATTTCGATGATAGATGGCATACTTTACGGAACATTCTATGGGTTTATTTCCGGTCTTGTTTTTGATTTAATGCTTGGGAACATTGTAGGTGTAACTGCTTTTATTTATGCCATAGATGGATTTGCTGCAAGTAATTTCGTAAACATGGGATATAATAAAAGAAGAATTTTAGCCTTTGTTTTTGTCACTTTTCTGATTACGGAAATAAATCTCATACTTACCAGTATTATTCGGTATATCTTTGATTTGAATGTGAACCTGGTGGATATAGGCCTGGAACTATTAAAAAGGCCAATTTTCAATATTGCACTTATATTTTTGGTTTATCCTGTTATAAGGGCGGGATCGAAGGGAGAAGATACATTTGAATTCGGATATAAGGAGAAGGATTAGAATAATTCTGTATCTGGTTTTGCTTTTAATGGTAGTTTTGGTTTTGAGGTTGTATTATCTTCAGGTTATTAGTGGAAATATATATGCAGGAATAGCTTCACAATCCATTGCAAGACCAAAAACTATTCCGGCTCCCAGGGGGAATATTTATGACAGAAATGGTAAGCTTCTTGTTGAGAGTGTTCCAGTGTCGGCTGTTGGGGTAAATCCTCACATTGTCCTTGGCAACGAAGAAGTTTTGAGATTACTAAGTCAAAAACTTGATATTCCTTATAATGAGCTAGTTGAAAGACTTAAAAAAAGCAATGTTTCTTATATTGAAAGGGTTATTCTTAAAAAAAATATTGACCCTGAGACTATTACTTACTTGAAGGAAAATAGTCAGGGCTTACCAGGAGTAGAAGTAATTGATATTTTTTTAAGAAAATATAATTATGGTTTTTTGGCAGCTCATATACTCGGCTATGTTGGAGAAATTGATGAAGAAAAACTTAAAATGGATGAGTATAAGGTAGGATATGAGGGTGGAGATCAGATTGGGTGGACCGGTGTGGAAAAAACTTATGAAAAAATATTAAAGGGAGTAAAAGGAGAAATAGTCTATGAAGTAGATCCTGTTGGAAGACCGGTGGGTATACTTAAGCAGGAAGATTATATCCCTGGAGATGATTTATATTTAACAATAGACATTGATTTACAGAGAGCAGTTGAAGAGATTCTTTCTCAGTCACTTGCAGAGATAAGAAAAAACAAGGTTCCAAGGTCTGATGAATATTACAGAGCAGGAGGGGGGGCTGTCGTAGTTCTTGATGCACAGAATGGTGAGGTTCTTGCCATGGCGAGTTATCCTACTTATGATCCCTCATTGTTTGTTGGAGGTATAAAAGTTTCGGATTGGGAATACCTGAACAACCCGGAGAATAACAATCCTTTAATTAACAGAGCAATAATGGGTGGTTTTGTCCCTGGCTCTTCTTTTAAACTTGTCACGGCTTATGCAGGTCTTTCGGAGGGCATAATTGATAGGGATAGGAGAATTACTTGCAGTGGCGTGTGGTATGGTCTTGGTAAGAGCTTTCCAAAATGGTGCTGGCGACAAGGTGGTCATGGTAGTATTAGCATACTGAAAGCGATTGAACAATCCTGTGACATATACTTTTATGAAGTTGGCTTAGAGCTTTTTTTGAGGAACAACAACAAAGATGAGCTTCTCCAGAAGTATGCTCGACTCTTTGGTTTTGGAGCTGAGACAGGTATAGATCTCCCTGACGAAGGCAAAGGTGTTGTGCCTGACAAGAAGTGGAAGGAAGATTTTTTTGCCAGCCAACCAGGAAGCTCAGTATGGTATCCTGGAGATACAGTTAATATGGCTATAGGCCAGGGTGATTTACTTGTAACCCCGCTTCAAATGGCTCAGGCCTATTCAATTCTGGCAAACAGAGGGATAAAATATACTCCTCATGTAGTAAAGGGAATAAGTGAGGAAAGTGGGAGGCTTTTTATAGATTTAAACAATCAGGCATATGAAGATCTTTTTTTAAATGAAGATTTTGTAAACACAATAGAAGAAGGACTAAAACTTGTGACAAAACAGGGGACTGCCTCTGGAGCCTTCAGCAAATTTCCCTTGAATGAGATTTCAGTTGCCGGAAAAACAGGAACAGCAGAGATAGTTGGGAAACAGGATTATGCATGGTTTGTAAGCTATGCTCCTGTAGAAAATCCTAAATATGTAATTTGTGTAATGCTGGAGGAAGCAGGGGGAGGCGGGGCATCAGCAGCTCCTGTGGCTGAAAAAATATACGAATATATATTTAATGTGGTGAAGTGAATTTCTTAAAACTTAGCTTAACTAAGTCTAACCCGGTGTGTTTCTAGCCATCTCTAAGTTATTGTTTACCTTAAATTTGTATTAAGCTGCAAGCGGAAAAGCTGGAAAGGCATTGTAAAACATTGTAAAAGAAATGTTGTAAAAAAATTAAGAAATAAAAAGCTAAAATAAAGAAAATTAAGAGAGAGCAATTACATTGGGGTTAAATAAATGGTGGAATTTAAGAAAGATCTAAGGATACAGGAAAAGAAGGAAAAAAAGTTAAGAATAAAGTTTGACTTTATTCTTCTTTCATCTGTGATTTTGATTTCCTTGTTTGGCATTCTTATGATTTACAGTGCCACGAGATTCAGCCTTCCTGGTGAGGTAGATGATCCGCAGTACTATATGAAGAGGCAAGCGCTCTTTTTCGGGATAGGCCTTGCCCTTCTTCTTTTAACCCAGCTTATAGATTACAGGAAGCTTAAAAAATACTGGCTTTTGATTTTTGGAGTTAATATAGTTTTTCTTATTTCGGTACTTTTGTTTGGGTATGAGGTTCATGGTTCTAAGAGCTGGCTTGACTTAAAATTTACATCTGTCCAGCCTTCTGAATTTTCCAAAATATTTATGGTAATATCAGTTGCTGCAGTTCTTTCCAGGTGGAGGGGAGAAAAAGAAAGTAAAACAGGGTTTAAGAAAGTGTTCTTCTCGCTTTTAATATCCTTTATCACCATAATCCTGATTATGCTTGAGCCTGACTATGGAACTTCATTAATATTTTTTCTCACTTATATTGGAATGCTTTTCATATCAGGAGCAAATTTTCTATATTTTCTGGGAATATTAATATTAACCCTTGGAGGGCTTGTATTTGGATTTAAGATTGGACTTATAAAGCAATATCATCTTGACAGACTGCTTGTTCTTATTAAACCTGAGGTCGAAAAGGAGGGGATTGGTTATAACTTGTTCCAATCCAAGCTGGCAATAGGTTCAGGTGAGCTCTGGGGTAAGGGTCTTTTTCTTGGAAAACAGACGAATCTTAATTATGTTCCTGAACACCACACCGATTTTATTTTTTCAGTGATCGGGGAAGAACTTGGTTTTTTTGGAGCGCTACTAGCAATAATTTTGTTAACGATAATTATATGGCGTTGCTTTTATGTATCCAGTGTTGCAAGCGACAGATTTGGTTCGCTTGTTAGCGGAGGAGTGGGCTTTATAATCCTGTCCCAGGTATTTATAAATATCGGGATGACTATAGGCATAATGCCTATTATAGGTGTTCCTCTACCATTTTTAAGTTATGGAGGCTCTAACCTTATAAGTGTGTTTTTAGGAATAGGAATTGTTGAAAATGTATATGCAAGGAGAGAAATGAGAAGAGATTATGAGATTGCATACCAGGAATTTTACTGACTTTGCTGGTTTTTTATTTTAAAATTTCTCAAGCTTTGAAGTCCGGCTTTTCTTCTATAGGGGTAGCATTTCTTTTTTCGTGATGAAAAACAA
>JACIXO010000056.1 GCA_014360385.1 Actinomycetota bacterium
CGCAGCCATAAACTCAACAGGGTAGTTGGCTTTAAGATATGCAGTCTGATATGAAATAAGAGCATAAGCAGCACTATGAGATTTGTTAAACCCATACTCAGCAAAGTGGTTTATAAGTTCAAAGATTTTTTCAGAAGTCTTTCTATCAAGACCCCTTTTTATAGCTCCCTCTATAAACTTGTTCTTCTGTTTTGAGAGAACCTTTCTTTTTTTCTTGCTAATAGCATCTCGTAAAACATCAGCTTCAGCCATGCTAAACCCGGCTATTTCTGAAGCTATTCTCATAACCTGTTCCTGGTAAAGTATTATGCCATAAGTGCTTTCAAGAATGGGCTTTAAACTTGGATGGATATACTGAACCTCTTTTCTTTTATTCTTTGCTTCTATAAAATCTCTTACCATACCGCTTTGAAGAGGTCCCGGTCTATAAAGAGCAAGTAGAGCAATAAGGTCTTCAAAACAGGCTGGTTTTAAATTTAAGACAAGCTCTCTCATGCCTGAACTTTCAAGCTGAAAGACCCCGAGGCACTCGCCCATTCCCAGCATTTCAAATGTTTTTCTATCTTCAAGGCTTATATTATCTATGTCTATTTCTATGCCTTTTGTCTTTTTTATCAAAAAAAGTGTTTTATCGATAAGTGAGAGTGTCTTAAGTCCGAGAAAATCCATTTTTAAAAGTCCAATTTCCTGGACATCTTCCATCTTATACTGGGTCACAATGTCACCATCTCCCTCTCGCTGGATGGGGGTATAGTTATAAAGGTCGTCTGAAGATATAACCACCCCGGCTGCATGAATAGAATCCTGTCTTACAATACCCTCCAATGACATAGCAGTGTCTATTACTTCTCTTATTCGCTCATTACTTTCGTACACCTGCCTTAAATCAGGAACAAGATTGAGTGAATCCTTTATAGTTATATCCATTTCCATAGGAATCATTTTTGCTATTCTATCTACTTCAGCATAAGGAACCTCAAGTACTCTTCCTGCATCCCTTATTGCCTGCCTTGCCGCCATAGTTCCAAAAGTTATAAGTTGAGCTACCCTGTTAGCTCCATATTTAGAAGAAACATATTTTATTACTTCATCCCTCTTCTCATAGCAGAAATCAATATCAATATCAGGCATATTTTTTCGCTCTTCATTAAGAAACCTTTCAAAAAGAAGTCCATATCTTAAAGGCTCTATCTCAGTAATATCCAGTAGGTAGGAAACAATACTGCCAGCAGCTGAGCCTCTGCCAGGTCCTACTCTTATATTGTGCTCCTTGGCAAATTTGACAAAGTCCCAGACAATAAGAAAGTACTCTGCAAAACCCATCTTTTTTATTACTTCAAGTTCCTTTTTAATTCGTGCATCTATTTCCTCAGTTACTGAGGGGTATTTTCTTTTAGCATTCTGGTAGCAAAGCTCTTCTAGATAACTGTCAGGGGTATGAGGCGGAGGAACTTCAAAAGAAGGAATAAGATTTAAGTTAAACTTTAAGTCAACATTGCATCTTTGGGCAAGCTCAAATGTATTTTCTATAGCCTGGGGCATATCAGAAAACAAAGCCTGCATCTGATTACTATCTTTAAAATAATATTCCTGCGTAGAAAACTTAAGTCTACCAGGCTCATTTATAGTAGAGCCTGTCTGTATACAAAGAAGCACATCATGGAATCTACTATCTTCTTTCTCAAGATAGTGAACATCATTTGTAGCTACCAGTGGTAAACCATATTTTTCTGAAAACTCAGTAAGAGCCTTATTTACTATCTTTTGCTCAGGGACTCCTGAATCCTGGATTTCAAGATAAAAATTTTCTTTTCCAAAAATTTCAATGTATTCCTGCAAAGCCTTTTCAGCATTCCCGAGCTTTCCTGCCTGTATCAGCTTTGGAATTTCTCCAGTAACACAACCACTTAAAGCTATAAGTCCGTCTTTATATTCCCTCAGCAGTTCTTTGTCGATCCTTGGCTTATAGTAAAACCCTTCCAGAAAACTGAGGCTTACAAGCTTCATTAAATTCTTGTAGCCAGTATTATTTTCAGCAAGGATAGTTAAATGATAAGATAAGTCTTCCCTGCCTTCTCTTTCAGCATGTTTAAATTTTCTGCCTTTTGGAGCAAGATAAAATTCACAGCCTATAATAGGTTTAATTCCAGCTTTTCGAGCCTCTTTGTAAAACTCAATAACTCCATACATAACGCCATGGTCAGTAAGAGCAACTGCAGGCATTTCGTACTGACAAGCTTTTTCTATAAGTTTTTTTATCCTGACCGCACCATCAAGAAGAGAAAATTCGCTGTGGACATGTAGGTGAATGAAGTTATTTTTCTTGAAGTTATTTTTCTCTGACATCCGAATTAGAATCCTTGTGATGAAAATCCTTGTGACTTATGACAAAACTTGCTTTAAGAAATGTCTAATATACCCTGTATAAATATAAAGTTATAAAAAATGCCCTCTAATAAATTAAATTAAATACAACAACAAATATAACCAATTAATCAATATATATCAAATCTTATAAATACACAAAATTCTATATAAGTAATCTTTAATAAATTTTACTAAATTTTATAAAAAGCAAAGAAACTGGATAGGTTATTGATTGTTTAATTAGAAATAATATAGTGAGCTATTGTTTAGTGCTCCAGAGTATAAAAGTTCCAAAGTTTAATGTGCTAAAAATCAAGCAAAAAGGTATAAGACGCTATAAATACGCCAAAGTTTAGCGTGCTAAAATCTAACAAACTGGGGCATAAAATCTACTAAACAGGAGCAATAAGACTAAAGAATACTATAGTAGTTAAGTTCTAGACCTTTTCGCCATAAACAATTCTATTCACTATCCCTGCAAGATAACCCGCACCAAACCCGTTATCTATATTCACCACAGCTACACCCGGGCTACAAGTATTAAGCATAGTTAAAAGCTGGGAAAGGCCACCAAAACTTGCTCCATAACCGACACTTGTTGGAACCCCAATAACTGGACATCTTACAAGCGATGCCACAACTCCTGGCAGTGCTCCCTCCATCCCTGCAACAACAACTATAACATTAGAATTTAAAAGTTCATCTTTGTAACTTAAAAGCCTGTGGATTCCAGCCACGCCGACATCATAGATTTTCCTTACCTTATTCTCCATCAAATAGCTCGTTACAGCCGCCTCCTCAGCCACAGGAATGTCAGAGGTTCCTGCTGAAACAACAGTAATACCCTCTTTAAGTTTTTCCTCAGGGATATCAAGAGGAGTGTATATAAGGTTCGCCTCTTCATTAAACTTAAGGTTATCAACCTCCTCGCATAATAGCTGGTAAGTCTGTTTATCAGTCCTGGTAATTAAAAGTATAGAAGAGTACTTAAGTATCTTTTTAGCTATCTTTACTACCTGCTCAGGGGTTTTGTTTTTCCCATATATGACTTCTGGAAAGCCTCTTCTTAAAACCCGATGGTGATCTACCTTAGCAAAACCAAGATCTTCAAAATAAAACTCACTTATTTTAGAGATTACACTATCTTTATCTAATTTCCCTTCCTTATACTTATCGAGTAACTCAGAGATAATATTAGTTATATTAGTTACACTAGTTACATTAGTTACATTTCTTTCAGAAAAAGTGTTGTTACCCATCTCTAATAAATCTAACCTCAATTAAGTAATTTATATAACCCCCAAAATCTATAATAGTCTAAAATAGACTAAAAAACTACCGTAAACTATATATGAACAGGAAATAAATAACAGAAATAAATAGAAATATAAAATAGAAATAAATTTAACAAAAATATAACAATCGAGAAATACATTAACCAGTTAAATTAAAAATGGAAAAGCTTTCCATACAAATCTACTACCAGTACAGCAGTCTCGATAGATACAACACTAATAAGTTTTATTAATATATTCATAGAAGGTCCTGCAGTATCCTTCAAGGGATCACCAACAGTATCTCCTACCACTGAAGCTGCGTGCTCAGGTGTTCCACTTCTACCTTCTTCCTCGATTTTCTTCTTAGCATTATCCATTGAGCCACCAGCATTTGCCATAAATATAGCCTGGGCAAAACCCGAGACAAGTGTACCAATAATAAGAGCCACCACTCCACCTGGTCCGAGCAATATTCCAACTACAGTAGGAATCACAAAGATTGCTACACCTGGAGCAATTATCCCTCCCTGAGCTGTTTTAGTAAGCATAGTTATAAATGCTCTGGGATCTCCTTTTGACTTCCCAGAAGCTATATCCTTAATTTGCTTCCTGGCTTCAATGGCAACTCTATTTGCGCCCCTACCCACTGCACGCAAAAGCATGGAAGTAAAAAAGTATGGCATTATTACTCCTATAAACAATCCTGCCAAAACTTTCGGATCTCTCATAAAATCCAAAAGAACATTTGTAGTCAGTAACTCAATCTTAGAAAAGTACGACTGGCCCAGTGCTAAAGCAGTAAGAGCAGCACTACCTATTAAAAGTCCTTTTCCGATAGCGGCAGTTGTATTACCAACAGCATCCAGTTTATCAGTTGTTTTTCTTACTTCAGGTGGAAGTTCTGCCATCTCAGCTATCCCACCTGCATTGTCAGCAACTGGTCCATACACATCAATTGTTATGGCAAAAGGCGAAGTTGAAAGCATCGCTACAGCAGAAATCGCTACTCCATACAGTCCCATTTTTGGATTTGAAGTCCCGCCAGAAATATAGAAACTTAGAATCATAATTCCAATCACAGTAAGTGCAGGAAGAATAGTGCTCTCCATTCCATAAGCAATACCAGTAACAACTACTGTGGCAGGTCCACTTTTAGAACTCTCATTAGTGGCCCTTGTAGGTCTGTACTTGGAATCAGTATATACAAGAGTAAAAAGCCCAATCAGAAACCCAGCTATTAGTCCCCCAACTGAAGAATAAAACAAAAAATTGTATTGCGGTCCCATTACAAATCTAACAACAAAAAAGCTCAAAATTGCAACACCAATTACTGTCATTAAAAGACCTGAAAGAGTAGTTCCTGTCAAAAGGCTTACAGTTGCATTCTCTTTGTATCTACTAACCAAAAGCTTGATGATAAAAATCGCAATAATTGAAGCTATAGCACCAGCCGTCGATATTAACATAGGCAGAATTATGCTATTTACCATAAGCTTACTTCCAGCAAATGATAGAAAGCCCAAAAACTCAGCAGCAATTATTGATCCCACCCAGGACTCAAGACTATCAGCCATCATTCCGCCTACATCACCAACATTATCTCCAATATTATCAGCAATAGCAGCAGGATTTCTGTAATCATCTTCTCTCAAACCTGACTCCACCTTTCCAACATAATCTGCACCCATATCAGCAGACTTTGTAAAAATCCCGCCTCCTGTTCTCATAAAGAATGCTGCAAAACTTGCTCCTATAGTAAAGGTAACAAGAACATTCACCACCATGTTAAGATTCTGAGTAAGATCTGCAGAAGTCCTCCCATACCACCAGAAAAGAGTATTAAACCAGAAGCATGTATCAAAAAGTGCCACTACTCCAAGAAGAAGTCCAGCAACAGAACCTGCTGTAAAGGCTATATTCATTGCTTCCCCAAGCCCTTTTTCCTTTGCAGCCCAGGTAACTCTGGCATTTGATGTTGTAGAAATCCACATGCCAATATAACCAATAAGAAGGCTAAACCCCATACCAGTAGCAAAAGCTGGAATCGAAGGAAAATAAAGATACCCAAATTTAACCATAATTCCAAAAATGGCTATAAGAACAATGAAGAATATCCCCATTACTTTTGCCTGCTGGTTAAGATAGGCTCTACTTCCAATAAAGATTGCATCAGAGATTTCCCTCATTCTTTGGGTGCCCCGGCTTTTCCTACTCACAAGGAAGGCAAATATTAAAGCAGTCATAAGAGAGATAAAAGAGCCTATAAAAGGAACAAATCTTATAAAAAGAGTACTAGCCACAATCCCCCCTTCTTATTGTTAACAATAAAAATAACTCTAAAAATAATTAGTTATTGCTGAATAATTCATTATTTTCAAAAAATTAGTAGTTTTTTGCACACAATTTCTCTTAAGATCTAGAAATTTAGTTAATTGTTCAGTAAGAACTAATTAAAAAATCTAAAATAATTAAATAATTTCCGTTTAGCTATTATGATCTACAGGTCTTAAGCCAGTATTCAGTTATGTGGTAGTCACATTTTATCCATTTTATCTTAGTCACATATTGTATATTACGATAGTTAAGTCTCATATTATGATAGCTTGATAGTTAAGCTTTAAGTTAATAACGTTTTCTATCAAACGATAACTACCAAGGCATAAACTTCAGCTAATTTTATTAAAAAGTAAGTTAATTATCAACAGAAATTTTAAGATTGTCATTTAAAAGCTATTAAATGTATCCTTTCGCAAAGAATTTCACAAAGTATTTATGATATAAAATCCACCACAATCACTCATATATAGCAAATCTTGACATTTATATGATTACAATATATCATAAATGTAATCATTATGTCAGATTATATCTAATGAAAAGAACACAAATACAATTAACTGAAAAACAATATAAATTATTAAAAAATATTGCAGCTCAGAAAAACATCTCTATGGCTGAGGTTATAAGAAATAGTATTGAATATTATACTACAGCCTTTTCTTTTATAGAACCTGAAAAAAAATATGAAAAAATAAAAGAGATAATAGGAAAATTTAAGTCAAATAAAAAAGATATTTCAATAAATCATGATCACTACCTGGGTGAAGAGTACAAAAAATGAAAATATTTATTGATACCAGTGCTTTTTATGCCCTGCTTGATGCAAACGATGATTTTCATTACAAGGCCAAAGAAAATTTTTTTAACCTGCTCCAGGAAGGTAATAATTTCCATTGCTCAAATTATATTTTGATTGAAACTATAGCTTTGCTTCAAAACAGACTTGGTCTGGAGTGTGTAAGAGCTTTTAAAGAAACAATGCTTCCTTTGATGAAAATTCACTGGATAGACCAGAGAATCCATGAAATCGCACTTTCTAATTTGATTGTCGCTAATAAGGATATAAGTTTAGTTGATTATACTAGCTTTATATTAGTAAGAGAGCTTGGTCTTGATAAGGTCTTCGCCTTTGATAGGCATTTTATTCAACAGGGTTTTGAAGTTCTTCCAGCTAATTTTTGAGGCGAAATTAGCATATCAAAACTAGAATATAAACTATAACGACGGCCGATATACCAATAAATCATTTAGATCTTGCCACCTTAGTAGTGGAAAACCACTGCCGATATGCCAGTAAATAGAGAATAATAAATGTAGAATAAATGTAGAAATGCTGAATAAATGTAAAGAATAATAAATGATAAGAAAGCCTGTATTGAGAATAAGTACCAAGTGCTACAGCAAACATCAATAACAACTAGCGGGATTAGAATAAACAGATAAAAATGATAAAAATGAAAGAAAGCCAGAATCATAAAAAAGGCCACAAAACGCCTAAGGTATTCAATGAAGAAAATATTAGCAAAAGATCCTTTGATGATAGGTGGGTAAAATTTGCCTTTGGCCCCCAGGGTCTGGTAAAGTGTGATAAGTTTAATCTTGGGATTGTGGAGTTTGATAAAAATAAGACATCAAATACCCACAGTCACGATGTAGAAGAAGTTCTTTATGTTATTTCGGGAAAAGGAAAAATAAGACTGGGAGGAGATAATTTTGAACTTAAAGAAGGTGATTTTATATACATCCCAGAAAATATAG
>JACIXO010000057.1 GCA_014360385.1 Actinomycetota bacterium
CAGTGTCTGCACTGTATAGCAAAAGAATTATGGCCTATCTCCTCGACAAGAACCCTTGACCATATATCTTGCTTTTCTTTTTTAAAAGCTTTTATTATTTTTTTGCTCTTTGAGTGTTTTACCTGGCAATAAATCTCGCAAAGTCTACAACCTATGCAATACTCTTCCTGTATGTATATCTTTTTCATCTCTTATCTTTTTATACCCTCCCTTTAACTACAATACCCATGAAACATATTTTTGAAACATTAAACGTGAAACCTGCATAGAGTACTTAATACTTAAAAGTACTTAATATTTAATATAAAAGACATTAATATCCGTGTTAGCTATGTCTTTGCCTATTAACCTATCTACCAAAATCTCTACCAAGCCTCCCCTGCATGCTTTATCCCCAAAATCGAAAGCTCTCTTTCAGTTAAGTTTACTCCTCTTAAATGTTCCCTGTTACCTCTAAGGCTCTCAATAGCATTAATTCCTGCACCTCCAAGCATCTCTTTTATCTCAAGTGACCAGGCTCTTAAAAGATTCAAAAGCCTTCTCGTACCAATTTCAGGATTAAGTCTTTTAGTAAGATAGGGATCCTGAGTTGCTATACCCCAGTTGCACTTGCCGGTATAGCACTTCTGGCATAGATGGCATCCCATAGCTACCAGAGCTGCAGTTCCAATATAGACAGCGTCAGCTCCTAGTGCTATTGCCTTTATTATGTCTGAACTGGATCTTATACTTCCCGCAACTATTATAGAGGCTTTATGTCTTATTCCCTCTTCTCTGAGCCTTGTATCAACAGAAGCTAAGGCAAGTTCTATAGGAATTCCCACATTATCTCTTATTACCAGAGGAGCAGCACCAGTACCACCCCTAAAACCATCTATTGTTACAAAATCTGCTCCTGCTCTTACTATTCCGCTTGCAATTGGAGCAACGTTGTGAACCGCAGAAATTTTAACCCCAACTGGTTTTTCCCACTCAGTTGCCTCCTTCAGGGCATAGATTAACTGGGCTAAGTCCTCAATGGAGTAAATATCGTGATGAGGTGCAGGAGAAAGAGCATCAGTACCAATAGGAATCATCCTTGTACTTGAAATTTCACTAGACACCTTCTCACCAGGAAGATGTCCACCTATCCCCGGTTTTGCCCCCTGACCAATCTTAATTTCTATCGCTGCAGCATTGCTAAGATAATCTTTATCTACTCCAAACCTACCAGAGGCAACCTGGACAATTGTGTTTTTAGCATACCGGTATAAATCTTTATGCAGCCCTCCTTCTCCTGTGTTATAAAATGTCCCAAACTGGCTTGCAGCAGCCGCAAGGGACTTGCAGGCATTCAAACTTATAGAGCCATAGGACATCGCCGAAAACATTATAGGGGTTGAAAGCTCCAGCTGAGGGGGTATCTTGGTCTTTAGCTCCAAACCGTGAGCCAAATTATCATAAATCTTATTATCTACCTCCCCTGCCTTAATTTCAGCATTGTTTTCTGCATAACTTGCTTTGCTAGTTATCCTGTTTCGCCATGCTGAACTTTCTATCTCAAGTTTATCAGGCTTCCTACCAATAAACGTTTTTATCTCCATAGGTTCACGCAATGGATCTATAGAAGGATTTGTAACCTGAGCTGCATTAAATAAGATATGGTCCCAGTATATTCGATATGGTCTATCACATCCCATTCCGGTAAGTATAACCCCGCCACTATCAGCCTGCTTATATATATTCCTTAAGTAGCTCTGAGTCCAGTTGAAGTTCTCCTTAAATTCAGGATCCTTTCGTTTTACTTTAAGGGCACCTGTAGGACACAGACTCTCACATCTATGACAACCCACACAGCTACTGTCCTCGCTATAAACTGTATCCTCCTCTTCATCATAGCTGTGAACATCATTAGCACACTGCCTTACACAAACCTGGCAGGATATACACTTATCATTATCTCTCAATATCTCAAATTCTGACTGAGTTAATCTCAAAGCCATTTTTTAACTCACTCCCACCTAGTGAATTTTGCTAAGATCCATCTTTGTCCACACTCATGGAATTGGAGATGCTTACCCAGTTTTACTTATCTCCATTTTGTAGCTCTTTACTTTCAAAAACCCCATTACAGGTTCGCCTCCGCGGGGATGCCACACCAAATCAGGATTTTTACAAACCCCTCTTATTGAAGCTTCTTCACTGGAAACAAACAAAAAATCATCCTCTTTTGCAGCTACCAGAGGTCTTAGCTTAATTCTATCGTTTAATGCATACATAAAATTATTGTGTCCCACTATGATGCTAAAGGGTCCATTTATAAGCGTACTTCCGTATACAATTCTAATCGCAGTAAGAAGCTCTTTTATATCAGAAGGCATCATTTCTATTTCCTCCCATAAAGGGGAAGCTAATATTAGGTGAATTATGTCAAGATTTATCCGCTGTCTTCTTACGAGAAGATCAAATAAGTAAGTTATAACTTCTGTGTCTGTCGAAAGCGTACACTCATACCCAAATCCTTCTACAAATCTTCTATTTGTGCCATAGGAAGAAATCTCTCCATTGTGGACCACTGA
Source organism: Actinomycetota bacterium (assembly GCA_014360385.1). GTDB lineage: Bacteria > Actinomycetota > Humimicrobiia > Humimicrobiales > Humimicrobiaceae > JACIXO01. Next base: position 2,559 of record JACIXO010000057.1, read on the forward strand.
CCATCCAAGAAGACCAAACGGGTGAGCCCCACCCCACCAGCCCACACTATTAGTGGGAAACCTTCCATGAGCCGTCCACAAGTAGCCTTTATATTCATCAAGTTTATAAAACTCGCCAATATCTTCAGGATACCCCACTCCCTTAAATACTCCCATATTCTTTCCACTTGAAATTATATACGCCCCCCTTACCTGGCTATTTATATTCATTACAAAATTCACTATAAAATCTTCTTCTACATTCTTTAAAGCTTCTTTCCTTACAATCTTGCTGTCGCCTGTGACTTTACTCTCGCTTATTAACCCTTTCAACTCTTCATTTGACATCTCATCTAACATATCATTTGACACGTTACCTGACTTCTTATTTTGACTCTTATTTTGACACTTGCATAATACACTTTCTAGTTTGCCTTCTGGACTTGCATTAGCTCTAAAGTCATTACAAGACAAAACTTCTTCCGACCTTTTATAAGACACAGGATCTGATCTTGTCTCAGGACTTACAAAATACCTGTATATAAGTGGTGGATTCTTGACATAAGGATTGCTCTTTGTGGGAATTTCTTCAGTGTACAAAACCTTAAAATTCTTTTTTAATATATCTTCTGTCTCCTCCCTCGAAAGGATATCATCATAAAAAACATGAAACGCCCAGTAATTTTTAAATTCAGGATAAATCCCATACGCTGCAAAACCCCCGCCAAGCCCATTAGAGCGTTCTCTCATCAAGGATATAGCCTCCATCGGTACACTTCCACTTATTAACTTTCCAGTTTCACTAAGTACCCCAAACACTGCACAACCAGAGGGAATTCTATACCCATCATAACCATTAACATACATCTCTATTACTCCTTTTTTACTTCTCGGATGAAAAAGCTATCGTTCAAACAATAGATCTGTTAGCCTCAAGTGTCCTAGCTATACAAAAGCTTTCTTTTATATATCTCTTTTATACTAAAACAATTTTTATATATTTTGATATTTTTAATAGTTTCATTTCAGAGATGATTTCAAGGACCACAAATACCCCTATAAAAAACAAAGATGCCTTCTTAAAACATCACTGTTCTAAGAAGGCATCTTTACCTTCACCTATCTTTCTTCTTACGCTACCCCGCGTAAATAGAAAGAAACCTCATATGAAACTAAACAACCCTAAGATCAAATAAACCCTATTTATTCCTATTATATGTAAGTGCTATTTAATTTTAGTTTATAAATAATATCAGTTTAATACCATATGTCAACTAAAACTCAAAACCTTTAGCTTAACTTTTTTAATTAAAGCCTGGCCTACTTTCCCCAAGCGCCCACTCCACTTGTTCCACTACTCGCAATGTTATATACCCGTATGTATTCATATATATCATATATATTCGTATAACATTTATTCCTATCTTAATTTTGATTTTTACATCATTTTTGGTAGTTTTTATGCTGCTTTGCCTGGTACATAAAAGCTTCCAATCGCGTTTCAGTAGTCCCCTGCTCCAAGCCATCAAAGGCAAGATTTAACCAGGGAATTCTGTACTCCTCTCTGATTCTCTTGGATATAGCTGTAACCATCGTCCCTGGCATGCATGTAAAGGGCAAAACATTAACAATACCATTAACACCTTTTTTAATCCAATCTACTGATTTACCGACACTAAGGGCAGCTTCCCCGAACCACTTTATGATATATGGCTCAGCATTATCCCAAATTTCATAAATGTCTGCTTCTCCCAAATCAACAAAACTTGAATTTCTAATAGGTCTTTCAAGCAAGTGATGATACCTTAATATCATCACCTTGAATAGCCTATTCGCAAGAAAAACCCTTATACCCCTTGCAAAATTAAGGAGTAATCTTATAAGCTCACTAAAGCTTATCTCCCTGTCAAAAATACTATTTTTGCCATGATTATCGTTATTCACATAAGTCCCATTACTAAAATTATTCTTAAGGTTGAAACTTTTCAGTATCTTATAATACAGATCTTTCTGTTTAATAGCTATGTTCAGCCTGCCAGTCGCATTTGTATGATAGACCCACTCACTAAAATCAGGAATTGTAACCTCTCCTCCCAATTCTTCGACTCTTTTTATTATCTCATTGTTACTGAAGGGATTATTCCTTATATATATTTCACCGACAATACCTATAAGGGGTTTTGGAATACGGTTTACAGGCACATTTTCGAATTCTACCTTTGCAAGTTTGATTATCTCTGACAGGGTCTCAACTATCCTCTTATCATTAGAATTCTCCAGAGCTGTACACACCTGTGACAAAAATTTATTGTAAATTTCTTGAGACTCTCCCTTCTTTATTTCATAAGGCCTTACATGCATTAAAAATTTATTCAAGTAATCTATTGTAAAAATTCCAGCAAGAGCCCTTAGATAGAGCTTGGCTCCCCTTGCGCCTTCCATATCATATTCTTTATAAAACTGTTCGCTTTCAGGTGCACCTGGCGCTATTATTGGAACATCATGATAGCCAAGCTCTTTTAGCAGTATTTTTTGCATTTTATTGTATTGTCCAAATCTGCAAGGCCCATAGGTTAGAGGCATCAAGAATGCACTTTTAGCAGGATTGTTGTATTTTAAGGTCTTTAAAATATCTCCTGTGGTAATTATAAAAGGATAGCATTCCTTCCCCACTGAATATTTTCTTCCAAACTCCAGAGTTTCTGAATCAGAATACATGACTTCTGAGTCAATTCCTGCTGACCTAAAGGCAGCCTGAATAGCATATGCTCCATCCCCCATATAAGGGATAAAGATTTTTCTGCCTTCCTTTCTTGAAAATATCGGTTCTTTTAAATCTTTCCTGTCTTTTTTAAATCCATAAGAGCCACAAGATTTTTCTAGTCTTCTGACATTTTTTAGAGAATCATAAAAGGCTTCACACCTTGTAATTACACCTGCACCAGCAGTGTGCTCATCAATTTCTATTTTTAAAAATGGCCTATCAATCTCCCGTTCAAAGTATTGAATTATAAAAGAATCAGGTCCACAGCCGAAATTTGTTATATAAACAGGATACAGTCTTGAGTCTTTCTTTATTATTTCAACAGCTCTTAATATCCGGTCGCCAAACTCCCAGTACATATTGGGCCACTGGTGGAAAATATCAACTCTTTCCAGAGGAAGGTAATCCAATGGGATTGCCTGTAGTCCAATGTTGCGTAGTTTTCCAGGAATATCCATGCTGATATTTACATCACAGCTATTGTAAGGCCTGCTTATAATTACCACTGCAATCTCATCTTCTCGCAAACTTTTGAGTGCTTCTTCACCCTTTTGCCTTATCGTTGCGTAAAAAATTTCCTGTGCTCTATACGCCTGCTTTATTGCTTTGTTTATCTGGCTTTTGCTTCTTCCAAGTTTTTTACCCAGATTTTGAAGCTGCTCATTTTTTAAATATTCCTTAAAACTAAAATTAATCAGGGGATCCAGTATTCTTGACGAGTTTATGCCTATTGAAGACTTTACAAATGAAGAAATTCCCTGGACAAGGGGACATGGATAACTTCCAGTTCTTTCACCCTCAATTTGTTTATCTGTGCATGGCATATCCCTTATACTCGGTATAAACAAATAGTCAATCCCTTTCTCAATTAGATTTTGAACATGTCCCAGAACTACCTTCATGGGGAAACAAGTTTCGGCTACAGCAAGATTAAGGCCGTCAATTATTATTTTCTTGTTTGTTTTATCAGAAAGAACGACATCAAATCCAAGCTCTCTAAAGAAAGCCTCCCAAAATGGATAAAACTCATAAGTAAGCATAGTAAATGGAATGCCAATTTTAATTTTTAACTCTTCTCCATCAGGGACAGATCTTAAGAAATCACCATTACTTAACTTGGATCCATTACCACTTAACTTGGATTCAGTATTGCTTAACTTAGACCCGGTATTACTTAACTTGGATCTCTTATATGAGCTAAGAAGTATGTCATCTCGCTCTGAAAAAAGATCCTTTATTTGTATTTTCTCTGACTTTTTCTTCTCATATTTTTCACACCTTCCACCATAGAAAAGCTGATTTGAACCTTCAATAGTAACCCTCTTAATTTCACACATATTAGGGCAGCCCTTACACTCAAAAGAGCTCTGAGAATACTTTATATTTGCAATTTCTTCAAATCCCCTGAACCTGGAATTTTCTGGCTTATTCTCAAGTGCCCTTATAGCTGCCCCAATTGCCCCAGTAACTTCATGGTTTTCAGGAACAATAATTTCTTTTCCAAGATAATTTTCAAAAGCAGCAACAACAGCCTTATTGAACGCTACTGCACCCTGGAAAAATATTTTATTGCCTATTTTCTTTCTTCCAACTACTCTGTTTATGTAATTAATCACAATAGAGTACGCAAGCCCTGCAAGTATATCTTCAATGCTTGCACCCTTTTGATAATGAGAATAAACATTAGTCTCCATAAATACGGTACATCTTTCACCAAGGTTAAGCGGGGAGGTAGCAGCCATTGCCCTCTCTCCAAAATCCTCTATTTTTATACCAAATCGCTCTGCCTGCTCTTCAAGAAAAGATCCTGTCCCGGCAGCGCAAATTTTATTCATTTCAAAATCCACTACCACACCATTCTCGAGAGAAATATACTTAGAATCCTGTCCACCTATTTCAAATATTGTGTCAACCTCAGGGTCTATGTTTGCTGCTGCAGTTGCCTGTGCAGTAATCTCATTTATAACTACATCAGCTCCAACAAGATCCCCAATAAGATATCTTCCAGAGCCAGTCGTTCCAACGGCTTTTACATCTATCCTGTCTCCAACTTCCATGCCAATTATTTCTATACCTTTTCTTACAGCTTCTATAGGTCTACCAGCAGTCCTTAAGTAAACCTTTGAAATAAGTTTCTTATCTTTATCTATTGCAACTACATTCGTACTTATCGAACCAACATCAATTCCTATATAGGCTTCAACTTTTTTGCCATTGGTTTTCACGATATTGAAATTGTACTTTTCATAGTTTCTGGCAGGGAGCTTTGATTTCTCTATAACAAGAGATCTAAATGTTTCTCTTTGATATTTAAAATTCTTTAAAAAATCCGAAAGCCTAGCGCTTACCTGGTTAAGGTCAAAATTCATCTCTTCGCCTCTGAAAACCAGGTTTAATGCTGCACCTATTGCTCCAATTGAAGCCTGGTG
>JACIXO010000058.1 GCA_014360385.1 Actinomycetota bacterium
TAATGAAATAATTGGGGATATTTTCCAGTACATAGAGAGAGAAAAAAAACAGGTTGGCGATAGGTTACCCTCAGAGAGAGAGCTTGCCAAGATATTAAATGTAAATAGGGCAACTTTGAGAGAAGCTCTAAAGACTTTAAATGCGTTAAGGGTAATAGAAATAAAACACGGCTCTGGAGTGTTTTTAAGAAATTTTTATACTGAAAGTAGTTTTGAAGCCTTGGTTTTTAAGCTTTTTTCAGTTAGTGGGTTAAATAAGAAAGAATACATGGATGTCTTAGAAGTTAGAAATATTATCGAGCCACCAATAGCGTCGCTGGCAGCGGAAAGAGCTTCTCAAGAGGAAATTAAAAGTATCCAGAATATAATCAATGTCTCTAAAGAAAAGTTAAGAGAAAATCTTAATATATATAATGAAGATAAATTTTTCCATGAGGCTATTGCTATTGCATCTAAGAATTTTGCAATTGTCAAAATAATTAATAGTATCGAGATTTTGTTAAGCAGTAAAAGGCAGAGTTTCTTAAGTGACAAGACAAGAGCATTAAAATCACATGAACAACATGAGAAAATTTTTAATGCAATCAAGGCAGGGGACAAAAAGCTTGCTAGAAAGTGTATGGAAGAGCACTTGCTAGATGTGCAGGAAGCGCTTAAAAATCTTTTAAAAGACTAGTGTGAAGCTTGGTTTTTGAAGGAAAGTATTAAGTCAATTACAATGTTGCAGTAAACTGTGTCTCGGTTAGTTAGTAAAAAGCTGATATGTGATCTGGAGCATTTTTGAATAATTGTTGGAGTTAATTAATTGGGCTGTGCACCCAAACTTTGTTCCGGTAGTGATAGAATACGATGTTATAGTATTATATTTATGATATTATGCTATTGGCTCTATATTGAAGGATTGGAAAGGTGAAGGCAGTAGTTTTGGAAAAAGCTAAGGAATTGGTTATCAAAGAAATACCGATACCAGAAATTTCTGAGGATGAAGTTTTAGTCAAAATTAGAGAGGTTGGGATATGTGGGAGTGACATTCATTATTATAATCAGGGTAGGATTGGAGACTTTGTAATAGAAAAACCAATCATACTGGGTCATGAAAGCTCTGGTGAGATTGCAGCTGTTGGGAGGAACGTTAAAGGTCTTAGTGTAGGTGACAGAGTTGCTATCGAACCAGGAGTGCCTTGTTATAAGTGTAGTTACTGCAAAGCTGGAAAGTATAACCTGTGCAATAAGATAGTGTTTATGGCTACTCCTCCCCATGATGGTGCACTTTGTGAGTATGTTAAGTATGATCCTCATTTTGTTTATAAGGTGCCTGATAGTATCAGCTTTACTGAAGCAGCTTTGGTTGAGCCTCTTTCTGTTGGATATGCTGCTGTAATCAGATGTGGGATAAGGCCAGGTGATTCTGTTGCAATTCTAGGCTGTGGCCCAGTAGGATTAGCGGCTCTTGAAATATCGAAGGTTATGGGAGCATCAAAAGTATTTGCATCGGATTTGAATGCCTATCGACTTAATATAGCAAAACGACATGGGGCTTTTGTAACAATAGATGCGGATAAAAATAATTTAGTAAATGTAGTTCATCAATATACAGAGGGGGAGGGATGCGATTGTGTAATTGAAGCCTCTGGAGCAGAAAAGTCAATATCTGAATCGCTGAAGGTAGCTAAAAAGGGCGGCACCGTAGTATGGATAGGATTGGGAACAGATGTAGCAAGCATTCAATATATGGATGTAATTTATAAGAGTCTCAGAGTTGAAGGACTCTTCAGATATAGTAATACCTACGAGCCTATAATAAGGTTATTAGATTCTGGATTGATTAGTGTTAGCGATTGGGTCTCGCACAGGTTCAGATTGGAAGACATACAAAAAGCAATAAACATAGCCAATGACCCTAGCATTAATAAGTTGAAAATAATCATCGAGCTAAGCTAACAATGGGAGCACTTGTGTCTTAGATAAGTGCTCCTCTGAGGACTTCATCAACTTTAAGCATATTCTCATAGGGGGTTTCTTTTGGAACCTCACAACCAGCAGCAATCATAGTATTGTTTTTGCTCGCCTTTATACACTTTTTCACAGCTTCTTCTACAGTTTCGGTAGAACCATTGAGCAAGATAACAGGATTAAAATTTCCACAAGCTGCACACGTATCTGAAAGGGTGTTAACAGCTTTTTCGAAGTCGACCATCCAGTCAACATCAACAATATCAGCACCCGACTGTGATATGAGGTGAAGTATTGGAGTAATGTTACCACATATATGCAGCTTTACTTTCCCACCTGCCTGATGCAAAGTATTAAATATTTTTATTTCGAATGGCAAAACAAAAGATTTATAGTAGTATGGACCAATGAGAGAAGCTGCAGCATCTCCAACTCCTATAAAATCAGCGCCGGCTCGTATTTGCTCAATGCCAAATTCTATTGCTTGTGCAGAACACAGTTCAAAAAGCTCATTTACAAAGTCAGGAGCATCTATAAAATCTGTCATGATATTATTTACTCCTCTTAGATTAGCAGCTTCAGATATTGGGCCCTCAATCCATCCCAGAATAGGATAGTTGTTGCCAACTTCTTTCTTGTAAAGTTCTATAGCCTTAATCCTATCCAGCATTCTTTTGCTGGTAAGAGGGTTCTTAATGTGGAGTTTTTTGATGTCCGAATATTTTTTCAATAAAAAATCTGTACAAATAGGAACATCATCCTCAGGGAAAATGATATTTGCACCGAGGTCATAGGTTTCTCTATATGGGTCTGATATAGCGCTTACCATATCTATACCAAATTTTTCACAACATTTCACATTTCCTTCAACAAGATACCTGTAGTCAGTAACGTATTTCTTATAGGGGATATTTATATACTTAGCTGCAAAAGTCATTATTATGTTTAAGTTTGGTATCTTGTCTACAGGTTTTCCCTCTAGCCTATTAAGTACTCTCTCCTTTGGAGTCATAGGAATTTAACACCTCCTTTATGACATACATTTAAATCTAGCATTTGTAGCGATCTCTTGATGCTACAGTATCGAATATAAATTATATATAGCATTTGGTTCCGCACCTTATTATGGCATATACTAGATCAAAAGTCATGTGCTAACTCTCTCTGTATCAGTAAAGTTGTGGAATTTATTTTCTTTATGACCACGTCTAACTAGTTACCGTCTAATTAGTTACTTTTTCTACTCCTTCTACTCTTATTAAAGCAATACTATTAGTCTCTATTGTCACTGTATCTATAAGAATTTCGTTTCTATTGTTGGAGCTGGGATGTATGCAAAGCCTATCTTGAGTAAGACCATCTTCGAAAAATGCTTCAGGATGCTTTTTTTCGCAAAGTGTGAATCCCAACTTAGGTAAATTTATAGTCACACGTAAATGTTCAAATGTCTTGCTACTTCTATTCCAGAGTGTTATAAGCATTGAGTTTTCTCCACAAAAAATTTTAGCAATAACATCCCCTCTGTTTACTTTAACACCTACGTTGTCCCTGAACTCTCCATTTACAAATAGGTCTTTGTGTCTATCTCTTAGTTTGTTGACTCTTTTGATTTCTTTCGAGAGCCCTGGATCAAAAGAAATGCGACCATAATTATGTGTATGAATTTCAATGTCTAGGGGTAGACCAAGTAAGTAAGATTGATATAGCTTCTCTCGTGCCCCTATATCTATGAGCCCCCCGGTTACTCCGGTTACCCAAGGTAGCGTATATCGGAACAGTTCTGGACTACTCCAATCGGTAAAGTCTACTCTAGAATGGAATATTGCTACATAAGGTGTATAGATATCTACTACTCCTTCCATTGAAAGTTCAAAGTCAGGGTTAAATTTTTTACCCTCATCCAGTGCTCTTCTAAGCATTTCTAATGCTCCAGGGCCATAAGAACGATCAGGTCTCTCATGGCCATGGTGGTTATCATGACAAAGGTCTACAACGAGTAGCTGATCAAAAATTATGCAGTCTGCTCCAAGGCTTGCAGCTGTTTTAAGTTTCTCTATGAACTTATTCTGCCACCCTTGCGAACTGGGACACATGTTAGCAAAGCATACTGCTTCATAGGAGGGATAATGAGGAATTGCCCATCCCCAAGATTCAGTAAGAGGTATGCCATCGAAAGTTTTAACTGCCCAACCATGGCCTTCTTTTTTGAAATCGGGGTGAGACATGCTATAGGATCTCATATTGAGATATAGTAAAACATGACCCCCAGCCTTGTGTACTTCTTCTATTGCCTTTGCAAGTTCTTCAGGGTTGCTAGGTTCAAAATCTGGGTATCTAATACTATTGTGACCTCCTTTGTACCACCCACAGATGAATAGTAAGTTTATGTAGTGAGCTTTGGCTTCACTTAGAATTTCTGGTATATCGTTAATAGAATTAATTATAGTTCCATCCTGGTGTGTTAGAATAAGGTGATAAAAGCCATTAGTTTCTTTTGCCCACTTCGCTTTTTCTCTTTTGGTCAACCATGTCTCAAGCCATTGTCTGTACTTATCTGCACCTACATGCCAGTCTCCATTGTGTAAACTCAGAATATAAGTTGGAGATGTCCAACTAGTCCCCTGCTTTATGTAAGGATATTTAACCATAGCAAGTGAGAGATGCTCAGCTTGATCCCATAAATGTTTTTGCACCCGTGGGACTAAGTATTCGCCTTCCTTATTTAAGCAAGCCATATATATACCATAGTCTTTACAGCATAGATCCATCCATTGCATGGAGGACCTACCAGGATAGGGTTTAGCTAAGATTGTTCTTGATAGCTCCCTGGTCCATTCATGATAACCTGTTGCCTCTCCTTTTCTTGGGAAGTAGCTTAGAGGATTTGGAATGAGAGATCCACCCATGCTTGGGTAAGCAAGAATGTCATTCTCTGGACTCTGGCCAATTGATGTCAACCCCCTGACCCATGGAAACCAAACCTGCGTTATTTCGCCTTTGTCCTTGTTTTCAACTTCAATCCACATGTAGAAGTCATCGCTATTGTCTTTCAACTCAATTGTTATCCTTACTATTACCTTGAATACACCTTTCTGTGAGCGAAGCTTGTCGTAGAGAATTGTAATTGCCTGCCTATCTTTGCTATTTGAAATCTTAATATCACTTATCTTTTGTTCGTCAGTGTCAAAGTGGTGGCTTCTACAGTCTTCCAAGGCATAGACAATTCGAAAAAACTGCGATTTTAGTTTAAAGCTAAGAAGGTCTTTATGAAAAGGTTTTATGAAAAGCTCAAGTAAAGATCCTGTTTCTCTATCCAAGGATAGTTTCACAGAACTGTTTTCCAGAATAAAGTTTTTATTCTTACTTTCCCCATGTACTTCCATAATTCTCCTCCAGAGTTGCTTTTTAAATAAAGTTTTATAGAGGTGTAACTTGGATCATGAAATTTAATTTCCTATTTCCTGACAATGTGCAGGGTAGAAATATGGAGTTAGAGAATCTATGGATTTTTGAATTATTTACAACCATTATTTTATAGCACCTATTGTTAAGCCTGAAATCAACCATCTTGATAAGTAGGTAAATACTGTACAAACAGGCACGGAAATCAGGACCGAGCTGGCAGCAAAGAGTCCCCATAAAGTAGTTCTCTCTCCGTAAAACCTTGTGATTCCAATAGTCCAGGTATACATTTCAGGTGTTTGTATGATGACTCTAGCTATGAGAAAATCATTCCAAGCCGAAAGGAAATTAAAAAATAATGCTATTGCCAATGCTGGTAGGGAAAGAGGCAGTGTTATTCGGTAAAAAGCAGCTAGCTGGCTACACCCATCTATCATGGCTGCTTCTTCTAATTCTATTGGAATTGAAGTGAAGTACCCTCTTAGCAACCATATTGTGAATGGCAGAGCTGTTACAGAATATGCGATTATTAAGCCAAGGAATGTATTTACTAGTTTAAGCTTTGATAGCATAATATATAAAGGTAAAAGTAACATGACTCCAGGAAGCATTTGGGTAAGAAGTAGAAATAAAAGGCCAGCCTTATAACCTGGAAATTTAAAGCGAGAGAAAGCATAACCTGCAGAAGTGGCTAATGCAACTCCAATAATACTAGTGGTAGTTGCTAACAGTAAACTATTTAAAATCCATAGAATAAAATCAGTATCGAATAAAAGTTTAGTGTAGTTGGTAAATGTTGCATTTTCAGGAATTATCTTAAGGCTTGTAGAAAATACTTGATCACTTGGACGAATGGAAATTGAAAATACTCTTAATAGCGGAAATATTGAAATTAAACAAGCTAAGATAAGAAAACAATGGATGAATATTCGTGTAAAAATCCTTCTTACAACAAACTGAATAGAGTATTTTTTCTTCATTGCCTTATAGTTTAATCTGTTGCTCTTGTAACTTTTAGCATAATGAATGTAAATCCAGTTAGTATGACTACAATAAAGAGGCCTAATGCAGCAGCAAGACTATATCTATTGAATGTGAATGCTGCTTTGTACAAAGCAGAGGCAATTAAATCTGCGTATTCTACCCCTGATCCACCACCAGCACCCGTGCCAGTCATTAGGTATACTACATTAACGATATTAAAACTCCAAATGAACCCCAATAACGCTATTGGCAGTAGTACAGGCTTAAGTAGAGGTAATGTGATATATCTGAAACTTTGAAAAAAGCTTGCTCCGTCAATTGCAGCAGAATCGTAAAATTCTGGAGAAATGCTTTGCATTCCTCCTAGTATAACTACCATGTTGAATGGAGTTCCTAACCAGATGTTTACAATCAAAACCATTAAAAATGTCCAGAATGGATGTGATCTCCATGGGATACTATCAATCCCTAGGGTTTGTAGTATCGGGATCATGTTAGCTATCCTGCCAAGGAATGCATTCACTGCTCCATAAGTAGGGGCAAATTCTGATCTCCATACTAGAATACTAATAACTTGGGGTATAGTCCAAGGAATGATTAATAGGGTTCTATAAACAGATCTCATGAATAATTTTTGGTTCAGCAAGAGTGCTAGTATTAAACCGAAAAGTATTTGAAAAAAAACATTTAATGAGCTCCAGATGAAGTTTCTAATTATGAGCCACCACGTAGGAGTCACATACATTACAGAGGTGGTGAAGACTTTTACAAAGTTAGAGATTCCTACAAAGTTGAGTTTTCCCTCAGCTACAAATTTACCTAGTGTGTATAAATTCAAGTCTACAAAGGATAAGTAAATCTGAAAGAAAAGGGGAAATAAGACTAAAGCACACAGCCCAAGGAAGCCAGGTACCACTAGGAGAATTGGTGTTTTATACTTATACAAAAATCTGGAAATAAGTAGAGCAACTATACTCTCAACAATAAGCGTATACCCAAGCACTTTTAAAAGGGTTGGATTCTCCAAAATTTTAATTACACTTGCTGGGGTTCTGAGTTTCTGGACAACCAGGTAAATAAGTCCCGATAGTATGGGTATGCCTAATAATAAGAAGGCTATTTTGTTTAGAGATCTAGCATATTTGAAATGGAGATACAGAAAGAGTTCTATTATGGCTATACAACCCAATACAATACTGGCATAGCCTGCTACCTTTGGTAGATTGTTAACTATGGTACTAAACACAGCTCTCACCTGACACCTGTGTCTTTAACTTTTCTTTGTGTTAGGTCTTAAAGGAACTCAATATTTTAACTAGGGTCAAAATCAACTTCATCAAAACACTTCAAAGATATCTGGGTGCATTATTGGATCAGACTGCCAG
>JACIXO010000059.1:0-2201 GCA_014360385.1 Actinomycetota bacterium
CCCTCATAGGTAGGCTCAAAACTATCAAAAGGATAAGTAAAAAAGGAGGTAAAAAAAAAGTTTCAATCCCTCATAGGTAGGCTCAAAACAAGAAAACATTTTGCAATGGGGGTATAAAAAATGCCGTTTCAATCCCTCATAGGTAGGCTCAAAACTATACTATTCTTTTATGTCCGTCTGGATTTACTTCTGTTTCAATCCCTCATAGGTAGGCTCAAAACCCATATTTTATAGTAATAAATATTATAATTTTTAAAAAATTAGGTCAAGTAGCCAGAATAAAAGGCCTAAAAAATGAGACAATTACAGAATGATGTTGTAAATTCAACAAGAATCACGATTCTCCGTTTCTTTAAAACACAAATAAAAAAATATTTAATAAAAAATTGCCAAGAAACATTCTGTCTCCCTAAGCTCGTTTCAATGTCTATTTGGCATCGACAGAATTTAATTTTTCTTCTATTTATCACAAAAATATTTCCTCTCCGCCTTTTTTTATTCCAATTATTTCTCGAGATGAGTACTTAGTATCTCTCAAAATATAGAATATTACAGAATCTTCGCTCTCATCTATAATCCTTTTTATTCCAAACTTTAGTTTTTCAAACTTTGCTACCGTAATATCTCCCTCTAAAACTGAATTTTGGACCCAATTCAAGAACTGTCTTGATTTTTTAAGAACCTTAGCAACTCTTTTTTCGTTAACATCATAGACCATTATCACGTACATTCTAATTCGCCTACCATCCCAACCCCTAAGAAAAATCTAATCTACCGTCCTCCACTTTTACTCTCCTGCAACACTTTTTATATACTATGCATAAAGCCGTTCTAAGCTAACACTGGGTTTTAGCCCAGAGCCTAACTACTCTTTCTTATAAAATTCTTTCGCTTACTTACCAATCCATAACAAAAGGTTTATACTCAGCTTCACCTAAAAGGTGCTTCTCTAACTTATATAACTCAAGTCTTATTAGTCTCCTATAAGAAACTTGCCTATTCAACGAATGATGGCAAATTGTAGAAGATAATCTCTTTTCCAACTCTGTTATAAATAAGCGTCTACCTTTGTCATTTAGAGCAAATCCATTAAGCTGATTCTCAAAACATTTTGAGTCAAATTGATTTTTATTAAATAAAGCCAATATAGTCCTGTCACCAATAACAGGCTTGAATATCTCAGCAATATCCAAATTAAGCGAAAACCTCCTAAAATTAGTGGTATGTAGGAATCCTATTCGAGGATCCAAATGAGTGTGGTAAATTTCACTTAAACATATTGTATATATTAGAGAATTTGAAAAGCTGATAACTGCATTGATCTCGTTTTTTGGAGGTCTTTTGCTCCTCTTATCAAATGTGAAATCAGTGTTCTCAAGTATCACATCAAAGGCTCCATAATATAGCTGCTTAATATTGCCTTCTATAGCCATAAGCTCATCAATAGAATTTGTATCACTTACTTTATTACCATTTTCCTCAATTCTCGAAATAACGGAGTCCAGAATCTTGCCTCTTCTGTTATAGTACTTCAAAATCTTTAAAATATTGCTTACTGCACCTATAACAAAACTTCTTGCTAATTTTAGTCTCTCAGCTTGGTCCAGGTAGTACCTTGCCTGATTAAGAATCATATATCCAGAGTTATAGTGCTCTCTAGGATAAAACGTGCCACTATAGAAACCAAAGTAGTTGAAATAATGTACAATAATTTCATTCTGGGAAGCAAAGTCGAGAAACTTCTTATTTATAGTTACTTCCCCAAAAACAAAAATTTCTTTCGTATTCTCTATAGGGATATATTTCTTAACCCCATTTTCAAGTTCTACATATAAGGTGTTATCCTTTCGCTTAAGATCACCATTTGAAAATAGATATATGGATTTCTTCACTACCTTATGCTTATGTGTTTAGAGTAAATTTCTTAGAAAGAGCTAATTTTGAAAAATCATCAAATTACAAGTTGTATGAACTAAACTACATCAGCACTCTAAAAAGACTAGCTCCAGCAAAATTCGAAATAGGCACAATTCTTACAATATTTAATCCTCCGTGGCCTAGGTGGATTCTCCAGACTAATAATATTCGTAGCTTCCTTAATAACTCTAACTATCTCTCTCTTTAACCGAGAATCAAGTTCAATTTTGACTTTTTTTCTTTCTCTTGGAAATAGCAATTCACCTGTTGCTTGTACACCCTTA
>JACIXO010000059.1:2211-7721 GCA_014360385.1 Actinomycetota bacterium
CTTATTCTCCAGCATAAGAAGATAAAACCCAATCTGCATTTTAGCGCTCTCTATTGATTTAGAACTCTTCTTTATTTCCCCAATTAAAAGCTGGCTGTCTTTTCTATAAAAAATATCTACTTTCAATCTACCAAGTCTGAGTTCACGTTTTTCACTATAGTAAGATTCCTCATCTATTAGTCTCCCCAACTCCAAGAGCATGTGTTGTTGGTCAGAAGTAATTTGATGAGATAAGAGCCATGCCTGCCTCTGACATATAGTATATGCTTGCATGATGCTTCCAGTAATCTTTACCATATAGACAAAATGTCTTCTAGTATATAACCCGTTTCAAGATTATAGAAATCATCAAGAGAAGCTCGGTTCACATAATAAAAGCCACTAACGAGTGGAGGTATATTCATAGTACGAGAATGTACTGAAATAACATATTGATAAAACTCATTTTTTATTAAATCGAAAGCATTTTTTCTCTCGATCAAGTTGTCAATGCAATTAATTCTGATATATTCTTTCCAGATAACTTCAGCATTTTCATCTAATTCAATAAACACATCGACTTTTTTGTAATCCTCCTCAATAAGCTTAAAGTCTTTAATACTTACACTGCTATCATAGCTATCAAATTTCAGTCCAGTAACAGCGTTAATAATATCCACTGACTCATCACTCGACTTTATCTCGGCAAGTTCATTATAGTACGTCTCTATTACCTTATAAAGATCAGCCTCCGGGACCTCATATGTCAAAAATCTTTTAGTAGCGTCTAAGAGTATCGGATCATAAATGTAAGAGGCGTATGACCTACCACTGTCATCCTTCAATAATACAACTTTGACTTCTCCTCTGTTAGACCAATTCCTATTACATCTCCCTGCAGATTGAGCAATAGAATCCATGGGAGCAAAGTCTCTATAAACAATATCAAAATCTATATCGACTCCAGCTTCAACAAGTTGTGTAGTTACAGCAACTTTTCTTTCTTTCTTTCTCATTTTATTAATTCTTTCTAACCGTTGCTTTGGAATAATATGAGAAGAGAGAAAGATAATATCTTCCGAAATCATTTGCTTAAGCAATCTATACAACTGCTTTGCTGAATTTATCGTATTTAAGATAAAAAGGTAACTTTTTTCTCTCACAATATTTAGAGTCGCAACAAACTCTGCAACTGTTTGGCTTTTATCCAATTTTGGCTCAATAACTACCCTATCCAAACTCTGATAATACTTTCTTTTATCCAACAATGGAAAAACTAGACTTTTGTCAAATATTATCGGCTCAGTGGCTGTAACAAATATTATATAGGAATCTAATTTATCCACTAAGAATGATAACATCTTCCCTATAACAAGCCAGTATTTACAGGGTATAGCCTGAACCTCGTCAAGAATAATGATAGCATTAGAGAGTCTATGAAACCTTCTAGAGGTAGTATTTCTGCAAGAAATTAAAGTATGGAAAAACTGAACAAAGGTAGTAACTATCACTTCAGAGTTCCAGCCCTCTATTAAAATCTTTGCCTCGTTCCCTTCAAATTCCTGATCTTCTTGCTTGTAATATCCATCCGAGAGATGATGATGCTTTAGTAAAATATTACTGTCAACCTTTACTCTATTATATTTAAGAACTTTCTCAAATTCGCTGAAATTTTGCTCAATTATACTCAAGAATGGCAGAGCATAGACGACTCTATAAAGTTTCCCTTTTTGTTTAAAAAGCATATATCTCAATCTAAGAGCATGTGATAAAGATAGCATTGTCTTTCCCATACCAGTTGGTAAGTTCAAAGACAGTATTCTTCTAGTGAGCAAAACATCTGTGTTTAATACCTCCTGATAAGCCATCTCCCTAAGCTTGTTGATTCTATTCTTAGGATAATCTATACTACCCTTATAATTGTCCACAAGTCTATTAGACAGAAAATCTATTCTCCTATTGAGCACCTGCTCTTTTTTTTTAATAACAATGCTAGTTTTATCAGCATCAACAAGCATAGAATATATAAAATTTAAAATGAAGTAATAAGAAATATCATTGTCGTGTTTTAGTTGTCTTACATTTTTCTTATGTCTTCTTAGCTCTTCTCTTATCTCTACTACCCAGGTTTTAAGAAGATGTGTATTTAGTGAGATAGGTATTCCATTGTTCTGAAGATGTCTTGCCAGGCAATCGAATTTATCCTTATCAATACTCTCCACTTGTTCTAGTAGCACGGCCTTCTCTCTGTCGCTAATAATAATTTCTTCTTTTATGTCTTTAAAGTCTCCATGATGTTTCTTTATAGCCATGAACACTAACAATGGAATTAATTCATCACACTCCTCTCTAAGCACCTGAAATTCTCTGACAACAAAATATCCACAAATGGCTGAAAGTAATCCGTGATGAGTCTGTTCAACTTTTAACTTCTTCCTATTTTCTTCTGATGCTAAGATATATGTCTGAAAAAAAGCAGTTGCCTTTCCAATATCATGGCATAAAACAGCAAGGTTTACCAAATCCTTCAAGATTGGTAATTTAAAAATGTCAGAAGACTTTTCCTCGAAAAAAAGCTTAGCAACGTTAGCAGCTTCTATTAAGTGGTCCTCCAGTAATTTCCCAGGATGTGAATATAGGTTAGAAGAAGGTAATGCATTCCCCATTGTCAATTTCAACATATTCATCTATACTACATTTAATACTCTCACCATGTTGTTCGAATACAACATCCGCATATTCCTCTACAATTCTATTTTCTGTCATAACTATAGGAACTCGTTCCTTAAAATACCTCTTACCTTTTTCGAATTGTATCTTTACTATTCCTGCTTCACCATCAAGTGGCAAAACACTATTGATATTTACTGTTCCTCCATTTATCTTCCATCGAAATACACCCACGTAATCAATGTCAGCAAGAAGCTCGCTTAATCCTAGTGATATCGTATAGACTGTTTTATGGTTTTTAATATTATCTGTTAATAGATTGAAAATACATGAATCCTCATGGACAACATATATCCTGAAACAAGGATTTTTCACAAATTCAGTTCTAATCTGAGTCCTGGGTTTATGGCTTCCTTTCTGAACAGGAACCCAAAAATCACCTTTTGTATTAATCAAGTTTATTCCAATTCTAGTCTTTACTACAGGATTTATTATCCGTAAGGCAACTCTACACCTCTTCCGGCTAAACACTTTCAGATACTTCTCCTTTTCTATGCCACAAATTGCTCCTAGTATTCCTTGAATTGTAGGAGGTGGAGGAAATGAAAATGTAAGAGGAGAAGACGTGGTATAGAATTTCCTAAAATGTCCTAAATCTCCAAATAAACTAAAAACCAATATATCATTCATTTGTCATGCCTCACATAGCGTCAAAGTTTAAATCTTCTACTATAAAACCCCCTAATAAATCTTTTATACTTATTTCCACCCCTCTCATAGTAAACACGACTCTCTCATCCACCTTTATTCTGATTTTTTCAACACTAGACCCAACAGACTCTAATGTAGAAACTATATCTCCTATCTCAAGCTTACCATCAACTATGTCTCTTATTTCCCTGTCGTCTTTAGCGCTCACAAATTGGATTCTCTTGTCTAATTCACCTACATAAAAATTTCCCTCTTTGTAAATGACCTGTAGTAAAAGCCTGGGCATTTGTCCAACTTTTGAAGCCGAAATAAGGTTTTTTGTCCCGTTCCACATAGCTTCAAGTAATAAATTTACATCACTTTCTGTAAGGTCAATATTCTGATTTCTAGCAGCATTTTCATTAATTATTCCGTAGAATACTATCAAAGAATAGGGGAGGATATATTTCTCTGTAAAGGTTCCCTGTCTTTTGTCTTCTTTAGAAGGCATAACAGTTGTGCCTTTTACATAGATTAAATCCACCTTATGTAGTGACCTTCCATATTTGAACTGAACAGGACCTGTCAAGGTGATTGTCTTGCCTTTTACAGCAGTAGTAGCTCCAAACAATCTAACATCTATGCATCTCGAAAGCACCTCCTTAGGATTATCCTTGAAATCAGCTAATCTATCCTCCTTAGTTCTTAGATTTCCCTTATCGTCTCTCGTTTCAAAAATAAATATATCCTGACTCCTATAATCATGTAAATAATCCCTGATTGTTCTTTTTAGTCTTACATCTGTTACCAGATTTATTCCTGTCTCTTCATCAATTCTTGGTTTATTCTCATCTACAGGATCTCCGTTCGGATTGGAGTATGTTACATCGTAGAGAAATAAGATTTCAGAACGATTTTTAACAACATCATTCACTGTTTATCCTCCTTTTAAACATTGTTGATAAATACCTAAAATCACCTCTCGTAAAGCAAAGAGTTAACTTCATCTGCAAGGTTCATACCACACACAAAATAGAAATTGATTTCGTCACATGACAACCTCCAGTTATCTCCAGCAGCTAAAAGATACCTCGAAACTTCTTGAGAAACCATTTTTTTTCCTTTGTCGAAGGAGTCATATTCTTCAAGTTTATTCTGAACCTTGGGAAGGAGGCTTTTAATATCTCTTTCATCCATCCTCAATCCTTTAAGATTTTTTATGAAAGGGGGTTTAGTCTGTCTCTCTGCATACTGTTTCCTCAAAAGCAGTTCAGTAAGACAACCTAGCAAGAAAATACCCCTTTTTGCTGGCATTTGAAACACTGGTTTATACCTGCTGAAGATACTCTCAAAATAGCTCTCTTCCATAGACACCTCCTCAAAACAAACTAAACTAAGTTTTTCTAGAAACAAAAACACCATTAGTCCATCTATTACCTGATTCCTGAACTTTTCACCATTTACAAACATGTCTCGTATCTTTTTGATAACAGCTGATAAAACAAAACGGCAGTCTATCATATTTGACCGAAATATTCTGTCTGTTATTTCCAAGAAATATTTATTTAAGTCTGGATTTTCATTATCTTTTTTAGGGAAAAACTGTCTAATTTTACCAAAATTGAAATTCTCTCCAAAAATTTCATCGACAAAATCTTTTGCAATGAAAATCTTTCTCAGTCTTGACGGTAAAACTTCTTCGATTAAAAGGATAATCCTTTCAGCCTGTTTCATTTTTCTAAGAAAAAGCAAGTTTAAAGCAACGTAATCTTCTTCCTTTGCCAGAAGTCCCAGAATTTCCTCTTCATCATCAGTCAACCTCTTAATCGAGCCTTCTCTAAGTGAAATCAGACTCGAAGCATCCTCAAAAATTTCAAGTACTCTAGATGGTGTATCTCCTACTCCCAGTATAAAATCAGGTACCAAGTGGTAATTAAGACCATAAAACCTAAAAGAGAGGTTCTTTTCAATAAACTTTTTCCCCTCTTCCAAATATATTTTACATTCTTCACATACAGGGTAGTTTTTCCAGGCATTACTTTTAACAAATCCCCCGCTAATAAATCCTTTTTTATCTATCGTATAAAACTTATAAACACTAACATTGCCAAAAACTAGTTTTCCGCCCTTACCACATACAGAACAAACCTTATCAGTTGAAGCTATAGACA
>JACIXO010000006.1 GCA_014360385.1 Actinomycetota bacterium
CAACTTTAGCAATAACGAAATGGTTGAGAGCATATTCGAGACAGGAACATGGTGAATGAAATGGAAACAAAGGTTATAGTAATTTCAGATAAGAAAAGTGGGTTACCCTTTTCAAAAGGAATACTTGCATCCTCAATTACTGTTACTGGTTTAGATCTTCTAACTTCTCATAAAATTGCTTTTGATATTCAGGAGTATCTTAGAAAAAACAAGGTTTACTCTATTTCTCTTGATGAATTAAGGTCTCTTGTTTTCAGATTTATTAAAGAAGAAGTTGGCTTCGAGTATGCTGAGAAGTATCTATTGTGGCAGTCAGTGGGCAAGCTTGAAAAGCCAATAATTATTCTTATAGGCGGCGCAACAGGTGTTGGAAAATCTACAATTGCCACAACTTTGGCAAATAGACTGAATATAACCAGGGTTGTGTCTTCTGATGCTATAAGAGAAGTTATGAGAGCTTCAGTTTCTGAAAAACTTATAAGACCGTTAAGAGGCTCCTCATATGATGCTTATAAAAACCTAACCCTACCTCCTTCGGGTGTGGAACCTGTGATACTTGGCTTCAGGGAACAGACAATGGCTGTAATAGTAGGCATAGAAGCTATCATAGCAAGAAGTGTAGAAGAAAAATCCAATATCATAATAGAGGGAGCTCATGTGGTTCCAGGCTATCTGGACATTAAAAGGTATCAGACTCGAGCCCTTCTTCACCACATGATAATTTCAGTAAGTGATGAAGAAACTCATCGTGAACATTTTATGAGAAGGTCGTTTGAAACCCAGGGTTCAAGACCAATGCAAAGGTATCTGGAACACTTTGATAAAATACGAATAATTCAGAAATATATTGAAGAACTAGCTCAGAAACATAAAGTAAGAATAATAGAAAACTATGATCTGGACTACACTGTAAATGAAGTCCTTAAACTCATTCTACAGGATGTGAGAGAAGAGTTTAGTAAGGTAAGACTGGAATATGCAAAGTCAGGCTAGTAATAGTCTACTTTATCCTGAACTCTTTTACCATTTCCCTTTTGCCATTCAGATAAATTTCAACGATATAATCTCCAACTTCTAGTTTTTTATTTTTTCTTGCAAGGGAGATTACTATTTTCCCGGAGCCCTTTTCTGTTACATTAAGAGTATTGTCCTGGATTGTATTTTCCTCTCCATTTTCTATTTTTTTCCACTTAATGTTTATAACATCGTCTGTGGAAATATTTTTTACCAGAATTGTGAGGAAAACACTGGAGGTAGAATTAAAAGAAGGGATATCCTCTATAGAGCCTTGTTCCAGACTAGCAGGAGTTGAACTGTCCTTTAAAAACGCATCTTCTATTTGTGTTTCACCATAAACAGTAGTAACTGAAGCTACTATAAGTACTGCAGTGGTGACTATCAGAAGTATAATTGTTTTCTTACTCATGACTTATAACTTCCTGGAATCCATCCAAAATCTATATTCTTCTGGAATAAGATTGTCCTGAGATAAGAAAAGGCTCTAATTTAGAACCAGCCTGGTTTTAAGCCAGCTCTTTTAGATGTTTTATAGATAATTTTATTTTGCTTTTAATTTTATTTTATTTTTGACCTATTGTAAAAAATAATTTTCCTTATGCATGAAAGCATCTCTTTAAACACCCAGCCTTATATCCAGTGATTTTTTCCTACAATGGAAAAAGAAATGCTACCATATAATATTTTGCATTTGACTTAAATTTCTTGTTGGGATATATTTTCTAAATAATTCTAGAAAGGGAGGGATAGGTAAATGCCTGTATACAGCTACAAGTGTGGAGATTGTGGTAAGGTGTTTGATAGATTTCAGAGTATCGGTGATAATGGAAATGTGAGCTGTGATTTTTGTGGTGGCAAAGCATTTAGATTGTTTTCCCCGGTTGGTATAATATTTAAAGGTTCAGGATTTTATACTACTGATTATGGCTCGTCCAAAAGTAAGCTTAGTGGGGGCAATGGCAAAGACAAAAAAAGTGAAATAAGAGATGATAAGGATAAAAAGATAGAGTCAAAGAGTGAAGAAGCTGTTACCAAGAATTCCTGACTAACAATACACTAGCTTTTTATAGGATATTTTTATAGTATATGTGCTGTAAATAGGGCACTGGTGGTAGCTTTTTAATAGTGTAGTAGATAGAGTACATACATAAAATATAACAAGTAAGATGGTTTTCCTCTTAATTTTCTCTATAATTTTAATCTGGCTTCAAATTTCAAATCTAAGGTTTGCATTAAGAGTTAATAATGATCGCTCTCTTCTTGAAAGTGCCAGGAAGTTGGAAGAGAATCTACCGGAACAAGCAGAAAAGGAGTTTTCCTTAAGATCCTTTCCTGCTTTATCTTCTTTGGCACTTATATTTTCCCTTAATTTATTGGAAATTAGCTACTTTGTTTACTGTGTTTATCTTTTCAATGATTTTATAATTACTGTTGGAAGTTCAATACTTGCAGGCTATGCAATTTACTCCCTGATAAAGTTTTTTCCCAATGCCAGGAAGTTCTTTACAAAACCCTTTGAGTACTTAAAAGAGAAGACCCAGGGTTTTGAGAATATATTGAACCTGGTAATGACATTTATAGAGATACTCTTTTGTGGGTATGTCCTTGTGAACATTATTTCTAAATATAATTTCTTTCTGTAGGCTTTTATTCTCGCATTCCGGTCAGGCAAATTTTGAATTCCTTTAGTATTTCGTCTTAATTTATCCAGGATGACAAAGCTATGTTAAGCCGTGGAGTCTTAAGAGAGTATTTTTAAATTCAATAAAAATTATATAAACATACTATCAAAATGATTGACTCATTAAACTCTTTCAGACCGAGGATTTATTCAGTCAGCGAACTTAACTTTGAGATACGCAAAAATCTCGAATCTTCTTATTTTGACATCTGGGTGGAAGGAGAGGTAAGCAATTTTTACTTGCACAATCAGAGGAATATGTATTTTGACCTCAAGGATGAGTATTCCAAAGTAAAAGTAGTTATGTTTTATGAGAATACCAGGAATTTGCTATTTGATGTAGAAGATGGTCTCCACATTCTGGTGAATGGCTATTTGACTGTGTATGAAAAAAGAGGGGAGTACCAGATAGTTGCCCTGGATATCAAACCTGTAGGTAAAGGAGCCTTGATACTGGCTTTCGAGCAGCTGAAGGCGAAGCTGGAAAAAAGGGGTTATTTTGATAGAGTTCATAAAAAAGCTATACCTTTACTCCCTGGGAAGATTGGAGTGATAACTTCTACTGGGGGAGCTGTCCTTAGAGACATGATTTCTGTTTTAGATAGGAGGTTTGGGAATTTTCATCTTATTGTCAGGAATGTGAATGTGCAAGGTGCAACTTCTCCTGATGAAATATGTGAAGCATTAGATGACTTATGTGAGTATAAGGTAGATGTAATAATTATTGCAAGGGGTGGGGGCTCACTTGAAGATCTGTGGGCTTTTAATACCGAGAAGTTAGCTGAGAAAATATTTAGGTGCCCGATACCAGTAATCTCAGCAGTTGGCCATGAGACTGATTTTACTATTTCTGATTTTGTTGCAGATGTAAGGGCAGCTACTCCTTCGGTAGCGGCAGAAATGGTTATAGTTAACAAAAACGAAGTTCTTAAGAGCCTTGCGCAAATTATTGGTAAAATCAGGAATGTTGTTTGTGGTAAAATGGTTTTGTGTAAAAAAGAACTTGGCTTTTTAATTGATCGAAGATTCTTTAGAAATCCTGTAACTATAATCTCAAAACATATACAGGAATTTGATGAACATAGTACCAAGCTAACAGGTAATATCAGTCGAATTCTGGAAAGAAAAAGGAAAAAATTAATTGAGACTACCAGGTTATTATTTAGAAGGGACAATTTAAGTAAGATAATAACATTGAAAATGATAATTAAGAATTTGTCCAGGGACTTTGTTTCCTGCTTCAGAAATAATATAATTTTTAGAAAAAATAGACTGGAACTCTTATTAAAGACTCTTAATACAAGAAGTCCTGTGTCTCTTCTGGCTAAAGGGTTTTCAATTGTTTATCACCATGATTGTGATAGGATTATAAAAAGTGTGGATGATGTTGATGAAGGCCAGAAATTGAGGGTTGTTCTTCAGAACGGGGTATTGCTTTCTAAGGTTTTAAGTAAAATATACAAAAAAAGAATTACTCTGGAGTGAAAATGGAAGAGATTGAAAAGTTAAGCTTTGAAGAAGCGATGTCTAAATTAGAGGAGATTGTGAGAGAACTGGAGGACGAAAACATAAGTTTGGAGTCTTCAATGCAAAAGTTTGAACTTGGAATAAAACTTTCGTCCCACTGCCTTAAGAAATTAAATGAGGCTGAGAGAAGGATTGAGGAGCTTACAAGATCTGAAGATGGAAAACTCATAACAAGGGAGTTGAATATAGAGAATTCCAAGTAGAAATTAAATTGTATTAAAGCTCTTGGATTTCCTCTTTATCCTACACTTTCTTATGTTGTACGGTTATACTTTTGGAAGTGTTCCTCGTTAATTTCTTTTCATAATTTTTATAAATATGTTTACTTGCCTACTTATCCCAAAGCTCCTTAGCATGCTTCCTTACTAATATTTCTTTAACAAATATTTAAGTATATTCATATTCCAATACATTCCAATAAATATATTCTAGTGGCTTTTATAAAATATCCCTTATCTTTTAAATCACAGATTAAACAAAGGGGTTGACAAAGTATATATTCTTGTATATAGTTATGGTGTAAAGTGGGTATAAGTGGGGAATAAGGGAAGACTAATTATTATAAAATGGACAATTGGATAAATGATTTAATGAAATGAGCAATTACTTGAGTAGAATGAATAACCATTTAAATTACTTTCAAAATGTTTTTAGGTGAGTATCACAGGACGATTGATAATAAAGGCAGGATATTCATCCCTTCTAAATTCAGAGAAGACCTTATCCAGGGTGTAATAATATGCAGGGGGTTCTACGAGAAGTGCCTTTTTTTATTTTCAAGAGATAGCTGGAAAGCATTTGAGAGCAGAATAAGAGCACTTCCTATGTCCAAGCAGGATGCACGGGACTTTTCAAGATTGATTTTTCCATCATCTGTTGAGGGAGAGATGGATCAGCAGGGTAGAATCAAAATTCCTCAAACCTTGATGGATTATGCAGATATCAAGAAAGATGTTGTTCTTATAGGTGTTTCTGACAGAGCAGAGATATGGGCTAAAGAGAACTGGACTTCATACTATGAGCAAATAAACTCTCGGTTCAGTAAGGAAAGAGGTGCATTAGAACAATTAGGTTTTTAATCTTTATGTCTTAATGTTTAAGCAATGTTTAGGCGTTTTTTAGGCAATGTTTAGACCGAGTAATAAAGTAATAGAATAATAAATGGATGATTATTTTCTACCTTCTCATAAACCTGTTCTTTTAAAAGAGGTTTTACATTTTTTGAATTTAAAACAAGGAGACGTGATATTTGAAGGAACACTTGGCGGTGCGGGCCATACCATAGAAATAATTAAAGCCATTGCCCCCACAGGCAAATTAATTGGAGTAGACCTTGACAGCCAGGCTCTTAGCACCGCCACCAGAGTTCTAAAGAATTACTCTGACAACGTTACTCTTATTAAAGATAATTTTGCAAATGTGGGAGGGATTTTAAAAAGACTTGGTATAAGTTTTATAGATGGTTTTTTTCTGGATCTCGGGTTGTCTTTGGACCAGATTGAAAGATCAGGAAGAGGTTTTAGTTATATAAGGGACGAAAAATTGGATATGAGGTTTGACCCTGAAGCTTCTAAGAGAGCTTATACTGTTGTTAATGAGTATCCTGAAGAGAAGCTAAGGGAAATCTTCTACAAGTACGGCGAAGAGCGATGGGCAAGCAGGGTTGCAAGGAATATAGTTGAATACAGGAGGTTTAAGAAAATAGAGTCAACAGGTGAACTGGTGGAAATAGTAAAAAAATCCATACCTTATTCTGAAAGGTATAAGAGAGGGCACCCTGCAAAGAGAGTTTTTCAGGCTATACGGATTGAGGTTAATGAGGAGCTGGAAAATCTTGAGAAAGCATTAGAGGAAGGGTTCAGGGTGCTAAGAAGTGGTGGAAGAATGGTAGTTATATCCTATCATTCACTTGAGGACAGGATTGTTAAGCAAAAATTTTCAACCTTTTCTGGAAAATGCATTTGTCCTCCAGGCTTGCCTGTATGTGCTTGTGGAGCAGAAAAGAAGGCAGAGATTATTACGAAGAAAGTGGTAACACCATCCATGGAGGAGCTTCAAGAGAATCCTAACTCAAAGAGCGCAAAGTTAAGAGCCATTGAGAAGGTGTGAGAAAGCACAATGATTAGAAAGCATCTCCAATTCCGTGATAGAGATAAAGATAAGATATACTTTCCAATGATTGATGATAGTTGAAGGAAGTTTGTGGGTAATAGTATTGTGTTAAATTTTGGTGAGTGAATTTGGTGATTGAATCATGTAAAAAAGTGTAAATAATGGGTGTAAGTGTAGTAATGAGTGTAAGGTTAGCAGAAAAGGAAAAAATTTATAGAAGGGATGCACCTATTCTCTATCTTGTAAAGAATGATGCCGAAGAAGAGGGGAAAAAAATTCTTTATGTCAATAAAAGCATTTTTCCTATTCTTCTGGTCGTCATTTCATTCTTATGTCTGGGAGTTCTTTTTAATATTGGTTTAAGGGTTCAGAATATAAGTTATGAAAGAAGGATGTATGAGATAGGACAGATGATCTCCCTTGAAGAGGAAAGAAGAGATAGACTTTTACTTGAGATATCTGAGCTTAAGTCTCCTTCCAGAGTGATAAGCAAGGTTGAGAATGGATCTAATATAGAAGGCAGTCCTGGTATTACTTCCGATATAAGGATGTCAAATGATATAAAGGTTGTAGAGATACCTGGAGATCTTAATCTATCACAAAGTACTTCTTCTGATGGAGAAATTTATAGTTCTACTTCAGAGCATTCTTCTTCTTTTGAAAGGGGATATGATAACGTGTTAGGAGTTATATATTATGTTCAGGATATCATAATGGTTATGTCAGAGAGTGTTCTTACATTCTTTATTCCTTAATTTCTAAGAATTCTAAAAATGATTAGAGAGAATAATCTTAAATCAAACAGGAAAAGAATATATTTCCTGTTTTTTTTGTTTTTGGTGGCATTTGGTCTGGTAATTTATAGATTAATTTCAATCCAGTATATATATGCTGCC
This sequence comes from Actinomycetota bacterium, assembly GCA_014360385.1. Classification (GTDB taxonomy): domain Bacteria; phylum Actinomycetota; class Humimicrobiia; order Humimicrobiales; family Humimicrobiaceae; genus JACIXO01. The sequence continues at coordinate 7,234 of JACIXO010000006.1, forward strand.
AAATATAAGAATTATGCAGAGTATCAGCAAAAGGACGAATTCATAATAAACTCTAAAAGAGGTAAAATATTAGACAGAAATAGAGTGGAGCTTGCTATCAGCTTGATTGAAAGAACGGTGTATGCCAATCCAAAGCTTGTTGAGGACCCTGAACGGGAGGCAGAAATCCTGGCTGAAATGCTGGACCTTGATGCAGATGAGGTAAGGGAGAAGCTTGAGAATCGTGATCTGGGATTTGTCTATCTCAAAAGGAAAGTGAGTGCTGAGAAGGCTGAAGCAGTTGGTGAATTAAACCTTCCAGGGATATATATCCAGAACGAGGCTGAAAGATATTATCCGCAAGGAACCCTCGCGGCTTCCGTGGTAGGTTTTGTAGGTTTGGATGGAAATGGACTTTCCGGGGTTGAACTTGAATATGAGAAATTTCTAAGGGGCATAGATGGAAAGATGGTTGCTGAGAAAGATGTATTTGGAAATATAATTCCTGGCAGGGAAGATGTTTATATAGCTCCTGTTGATGGAGCTGATGTTATACTCACTATAGATTCACAGATCCAATATATAGCGGAAAAACAGCTGGAGGAAACTGTAAAAAAGTACAATGCTTTAAGAGGTATAGCAATAGTCATGAACCCTCGAACCGGTGAGATTTACTCCATGGCAAGTTACCCTGGTTTTGACCCGAACTACTATGAAGAATATCAACCTGAGCTCTATAAGATTCAAGGAATCTCTTTTACTTATGAGCCTGGTTCTACTTTTAAGATAGTGAATGTAGCTTCAGCCCTGGAAGGGGGGTATGTAGAGAGTGATTGGGAATTTAATCTCCCGCCGAGCATTAAGGTAGGGGATAAAGTGATTAAGGAAATATTCAGAACTTACAATATTAACTATTCAGTTAAAGAAATTATACAGCATTCAAGTAATGTAGGCGCCGTTACAATTGCTCTGAGAATGGGTGAAAAAGCATTCTGGGAAAGTATGAAGAAGTTTGGATTTGGGGAATTGACTGGTATAGATTTGCCAGGTGAGGAGCGCGGGATTTTACATAATTACAAGACATGGCCTGCTTCGATGATAGGAGCCCTTGCAATTGGGCAGAGCATATCAGTTACTCCTATTCAGCTTCTGAGAGCGGTGTGTTGTGTTGCAAATGGTGGGTATCTTGTAACTCCTAGAATAATAAAAGAAATAAGACTTGGTGGAAATGTAATCAGCTCTCTTGAAGGTGGTGATTTTAAAGAGGTCATAAGTAAGGAAACCTCTGAGAAAGTTAAAGAAATGATGCTTGCAGTAGTTGAAGATGGGACAGGTACAAAGGCAAGTATTGAAGGCATAAAAGTTTGTGGCAAAACAGGAACGGCAGAGAAAGTTAACAGTAATGGTATAGGTTATGACGAGGGAAGAGTTATAACTTCTTTTATTGGTTTTGCTCCCTACGAGGACCCTGTAATTGCAACAATAGTCGTAATAGACGAACCTCAAGGTAGTGAAAACGAGATCTGGGGGGGAACAGTGGCAGCTCCTGTTTTCAGAGAGATTACGAAATTTGCATTATCCAGACTTAATAACTCTTAAATTAAATGAAGATAGCTGAATTAATAAAGGGATTGAAATTAAAAGAGATATCCGGCTATGTTGATTTAGAAATAAGAGACATATCCATAGATTCGAGAAAAGTCTCTAGAGATTGCCTTTTTGTAGCTATACCTGGCTTTAAATATGATGGACATGGTTTTGTTGAAGAAGCTATAAAAAAGGGAGCAATATGCGTAGTCACACAGAAAAAAATGAAGCTACCACAAGGAGTGACTCAGATTATAGTAGAAAACAGTAGAGAGGCTCTTCCAATTATCTGCAGGAACTTCTTTGGTGACCCGAGCAGGTATTTAAGACTTATAGGTGTTACTGGAACTAACGGCAAGACTACCACCTGCTTCTTAATTGATTCAATTATGCGTTTTTCAGGTTTTAAAACCTCCCTTATAACTACAGTCAGTTCTTTCATAGGAAAGAGACCAGTAGCGTTTGATAGAACCACCCCCGATGCCCTCGATTTAAATCGATTTCTTAAAGAGAGCATAAAAGAGGGAATAGAAATAGTTTGTATGGAAGTGTCTTCACATTCGATAGACTTGCATAGAGTAGACTTTCTGGATTTTGACTTTTTCGTCTTTACAAACTTATCCCAGGATCATCTGGACTATCACAAAAGCATGGATAGCTATTTCGAGACCAAAAAAAAACTTTTTCTCAAAGAATATAGGGAACTCTATGGAGGAAGAAAAGCAATTATCAATATTGACGATAGCTATGGAGAGAAGATAGCAGAAGTCACAGATCTTGATAAAATTTTGTACTCAATCATAGACCCTGGTGTAGATATATTTGCTACAAACATCAGGAATAAGATTTCAGGTATGGAGATGGATGTCTATCTATCTGGTTATGGGAAATTGAGGATTTTTTCTCCCTTGTGTGGATATTTCAATGTCTATAACATACTGGCCTCAATTGGAGTGAGTGTTAGCCTTGGAGTGGATCTAGACTGTGTTGCGGAAGGGATAAGGGCAATGGAAGGTGTTAAGGGAAGGCTCGAGAGAATAAAACTTGATGGAGGTATTACTGCAGTAGTTGACTATGCGCATACCCCAGATGGGCTAAGGAAAGTTCTGGAGACCCTGAAATCAACAATTGAGCCTGGGGGAAGGATTATATGTGTGTTTGGTTGCGGAGGCGATAGAGACAGAGGTAAAAGAGAAATAATGGGGAGTATTTCAGCTACGCTAGCAGACTTCACTATTATAACTTCAGACAATCCAAGAAGCGAAGATCCTGAATCAATAATGGAGATGATAGAGAAGGGTGTAATTGAAACAAAGTCTAAGAATTATATTAAGGAGCCCGACAGAGAAAAAGCGATTATTACTGCTCTCGACATGGCAAAAAAGGGAGATATTGTCTTGATTGCTGGCAAGGGACACGAGGACTATCAAGAGTTTAAGGACTTTAGGATACCATTTAGTGACCAGGAAATAGTCAAAAAGTGGGCAGGTCAAAGTGGGTGAGAGGATAAAAGTTGAAGAAATACTGTCCTGGACAGGTTCCAGGCTTATAAAAGGAGACATTAGTAAGAAAATTTTTTCTATTTCTACCGATACAAGGACATTAAAGATAGGTGATTTTTTTATCCCTTTAACCGGGCAGAATTATGATGGGCATTTTTTCATAAGCGAGGCACTTAAGAAAAAAGCTTCTGGATTTGTTTATGAGTCAGGAAAAAAAGAATATGTTGACTCTGAACTTAAGAAAGTAAATCCTGACTCAAATGATATTTTGATTTTCCAGACAGAAGATAATCTTGAGTTCCTCAAGCTTGTTGCTCGGGGTTATATGAGGAAATACAGGCCAACTGTAATAGGTATTACTGGAAGTAACGGTAAGACCACTACAAAGAATTTTTTGGTAAGTATAATTTCAAGAAAATACAATACAAGGTTTACGCCTGGCAATTATAATAATGAGATTGGTGTTTCCAAATCCATACTTAGCATTGATAGAAGTACCAGGTTTTTTGTTGCAGAGTTAGGGATGAGAGGAAAAGGTCAGATAAGAGCACTTTCTGACATTTGCAACGTTAACATTGGAGTCATAACAAATGTTGCGGAGTCACACCTTGAATTTTTTGGCAGCCTTGAAGAGATAGCATATGCTAAGGCTGAAATAGCAGAAATGATAAGGGAAAACGAAGGTGTGCTTTTCCTTAATAGTGATAATGAATGGACCACCTTGATTAAAAGTGTTGTAAGCTGTGACATCCTCGAGTTTGGAAGTAAGAGAAATGGTGGCACCAATTACAGTTTCAAAGAAAAGAGCGTTGATAGATTTGGTAGATTTACATTTGATTTTTTTGAAGGAGAGAAAAGAATTGCAGAGATAAGTCTTGGTATCCCTGGTTATCACAACATTTATAATGCCTGTGGAGCAGCCTCGGTATGTAGATACTTAGATATAGACCCGGCTGATGTAAAAGAAGGAATAGAAAGCTCATCCTGTGAAAGCTTAAGGATGGAAATTATAAAGAGGGATGGTAAGACTATTATTAATGACTCTTATAATGCCAACCCTGTCTCAGTTAAAAGTGCAATAGATACTCTGTGTGTGATTTCCAGGATGAACAGAGGAAGAAGTGTGGCTATCCTTGGGGACATGTTAGAGCTTGGAGAAGATTCAGTCAGACTTCACCGGGAAATAGGCAAGTATCTATCAGAAAAAAGTGTTGATGTTTTAATAGCATGTGGTAAACTGGCATTTTATTTTTGTGAAGGGTATCTTAAGCCTTTAAAAGGTTCCCACTCTTCGCTGGGAAAAGTAAGCACTGGTAGTGAAGTAAGCAATGGTAATAAATTGAACATTTATAATTCTGGTGAGAGTGAACCCACGAAAGGATTGTGCTTTTATTTTAAGAATAAGGAAGAACTTGGAAAAAAATTAAAGAATCTAATTAAGCCAGGAGATTTTATACTTTTAAAAGGTTCAAGGGCTAATAAAATGGAAGAGATTGTGGCTTTCATTTAAGACTTAAGATTTTAAGATTTAATACTTAATACTCGAGGTTCAGGACCAAAATGTGAGCTTCTTATTGCTTAAGATTACTTACTGGAACAATTACTTACTGAAATATAAAAGATACAGGCATGCTAAGAGCTATAGTGTAGTATTAGTGTAGTATATATGAATAAAATAGATTTGAAAGTTAGGTTATGAGCTGGATATTTCTGTCTATTATAGTAGGGGGGTTGATTTCACTTTTGACTACGCCTCTACTCATAAAGTTTGAAAAAGTTAGAAGGATTGGGGAAAGCATAAGATTGGATGGTCCAAGCACCCATTCTGTTAAAAGCGGGACCCCTACCATGGGTGGATTAATACTGATGCTTTCTTCCACTATATCTTTTGCACTGGTAAGCCTGGTAAAGTATTACAGACATAATGTATTCAGCCGGGAGGGTGTATTTGTGCTTTCCATTTTCTTACTGTGCGGGATGATAGGATTTGTGGATGATTTTATATCTCTTAAGAATCGAAGATCACTCGGTCTCAGAGGCTGGGTTAAGATATTTCTTTTATTAGTGGTTTGCCTGTATTTTATACTTATGTCTGAATATGTTCTTCATCTTGACACATCTTTAAATATACCTATCACCAATTTAAGAGTTGAGCTTGGTGGATGGTATTATGTAATAGCAGTTCTGGTAATACTCAGCACAACAAATGCAGTGAATCTGACTGATGGACTTGATGGTCTAGCGGCGGGTTCCTCCTCCATTGTTCTTGCAGTTTTTTGTTTTATTGCTTTTCTCGAGTGGTCAATTCTAGAAGTTCCTTATGCTATTGATATAGGTGTGATCTGTGGAGCTGCCCTTGCTTCCTGCGTAGGATTTTTGTGGTGGAATACGGCTCCAGCAGAAATTTTTATGGGTGATGTCGGTTCTATTGGTCTTGGTGGACTTATAGCAGCAGTTTCGATTTTGTTAAAGCAGGAAATTCTTTTAATCCTTGTAGGAGGGTTATTTGTGATAGAGGCATTATCTGTAATTATTCAGGTTATGTGGTTTAAGCTTTTCAGGAAAAGAGTATTTAAGATGGCTCCCATTCATCACCATTTTGAACTTAAAGGTTGGCCAGAAATAAAAATTATAATAAGGTTCTGGCTTATATGTATCTTATTTGCGGGAACAGGGTTCTTTGTTTATTATCTCAAGTTTATAGATTAGAGGTGTATACGAATATTCCATAAATGGAGTATGAGTTACAGAATGGGAATTGGTGTTGAGTTTATGAATTGCATAGAAGCTAAAGGGTAAAGATATATAGAAAGGATTTAGGGAAAGATATGGAGACAAAGATATGTGGATAAAGATATAGAACAAAAATATGGGGAGAAAGATATGGGCAGAGATACCCGTTTTCTGAAAGGTAAAAATTTATTAGTTGTAGGACTTGGCGAAACCGGAGTTTCAGTAATAAATAGTATCTATCCTTTTTGCAGTTCTGTGATGGGGATAGATAGTAACCCCAATCTTAACCTGAAAGGTAAATTAAAAGCTCCAAATAAGAGTGTTAGAATACTGCTGGGAAAAGGGGTTATGGAAGACAAAACTATTCTCCAGGGAAGGGATTTAATAATAATAAGCCCAGGTGTACCGGATGGGGTTCCTGTAATTAAATATGCTATTGAGAGCGGAATACCGATCTGGAGTGAAGTTGAACTTTCCTGGAGTTTAATGGATGACCAGGAGAGAAGAAACACAGTTGCAGTAACCGGAACAAACGGGAAGACCACAGTTGTAACACTTATTGGTGAAATACTCAAAAATTCTGGAAGGAAGGTTGAACTTTGTGGAAATATTGGTAACCCGCTTATCGGAACCTTATTTAGAAATGATGCAAATACTTCTGATTTTGAGGAAAGTTTTGGAGAAATGATAAGGGTGATAGAAGTAAGCAGCTTTCAGCTCGAAAGAATTTATAGCTTTAAGCCTCACATAGGTGTGATTTTAAATATTACGAGTGATCATCTGGACAGACATAAGTCAATGGGAACTTATATAGATTTGAAGTTTAGGCTTTTAGAGTACCAGGACAGTTGTGACTTTGCAGTTTTGAATTTTGATGATGTAAATATTTACAGGAAAGCTAATACTCCAGATTTTAGAAATAAATTGAAATCAAAACTAATCACTTACAGCCTTTCTTTGAAGGATGGGGTAAATGTCTGGGAAGATAGAAATGTTGTTCTGTATAGTATAGGGGAAAAGAGGGGAAAGATAAGTCTTGAAAATATCAACATGAGGGGTAGGCACAATATTTCCAATGCCATGGCTTGTATAGCTGTGGCTAAACTTCTGAATGTAAGTGACAGGGATTTGGAAAATTCCATCCGAAACTTCAAACCTCTTGAGCACAGGCTTGAGTATATTGGAGAAATAAATGGGGTAAGGTGTTTTAATGACTCCAAATCTACAAACCCGGATGCTACTATTAAAGCTCTTTCAGATTTTGGAAAAGAAGTTACTCTTATTCTGGGGGGACAGGATAAGAATATGGATTTTAGCGAGCTTATACCTATCTTAAATCAAAGGGTTAATCATCTTATTTTGATTGGGGAATGTGCTCCTAAGATATATGATTTATTGTCAAAAAATGACCACGACTACAGGATTTACAGATGTAAAAACCTGAAAGAAGCAGTTGATGTTGGTTTCAAGGTTACGAGGAAGGGTGATGTTTTTATTCTCTCTCCCTCATGTGCTAGCATGGATATGTTTAAGAACTATAAGGAAAGGGGAGAGAAGTTTAAAGAGCTGGTAATGG